>JBAUHP010000223.1:0-7457 GCA_049680345.1 Albidovulum sp.
CTGCCAAGCCGTGTGCCCGCATAGCGCGCCTTGACCTCTTCCAGGAACGAGGCCGCAAGATAGGCCTTGTTGGCCTCGGTCGGCGCATGGGTCACGACCGTTGAAGGGTTCTTCAAGATCGCCTTCAAGACATCAACATTCTTCGGCGTGGTGGTCACCACCTGCCGTGGATGCCCGCCCAACCGCAACGCGAATTGCAGCATATCCCATGTGTCTTGTCCGCGTTTCCACTTGGCCAGCTCATCCACCCAGGCCGCGTCAAACTGCGGCCCCCGCAGGCTTTCTGGGTCATGCGCGGAAAAAACCTGCGCCACGGCGCCATTGGGCCAGACCAACTGCTTGCGCCCGGCCTCCCATTCCGGCTTGCGGTCGTGGGGCGAGCAGGCAAGAATGCCGCTTTCGCCGAAAATCATCACCTCACGCACCTGATCGACTGTCTCACCAACAAGCGCCACCCGCCGCGCCTGCCCGATATCCATGGGCCGCGCCCCCTCAACCTGCGATCTGACCCATTCGGCACCAGCGCGGGTCTTGCCCGCGCCGCGCCCGCCCATGATCACCCAGGTCTTCCACGCCCCTTCAGGCGCCATCTGATGCGGCAATGCCCAAAACTCGAACAACCAGGGCAGCGCCATAAGCGCCTCATCCGACAGCCCTTCCAGAAATTCCTCAGCCACCTCCGGCGTCGCGGAGGCAAGCCAGGCGGCGGCCGATTTCAATCCGGGCTGCATCGAAGTCAAGGGCATAGCTGTTCGCCGCCCCCCCTTCTTTATCGCTGAGTTTGGCAAGTTTCGTCCTTTCCTCAAGGACCAGCAAAAGGAACTTGCGCATCTCCGTTACGGTCTGCGTCGTGCCTTTCGCGTCCCATTCCCCTGAACTGATCTTCTGGATCGCGGCGAACACCTCATCCGCCGCTTGCCGGTAAACCGTCTCTGCTTTCGAAATCAGTGATTCCGAAACTGGCTCTTCAGCCGAAAGCCTTGTTGTCATTAATTCCTGCGCCCGCCTCTCATGCCTATCCGCACAAGAGAAACAGAAAAGCGGCGAAAGGGTTGCCCCACCGCCGCTCGTCCACTTCTTCTAGCATGTCCGAAGGTATACGTCGGAGCGTTCGCAAAGTCAAGAACAAAAGCGTTTTCAATAGGTTAACGGAGCGTTCGCCGTTAGACTGCGCGGTCTGCCCTGCACAAACGACAAAACCCGGCCCAGGCCTGTTCTGCCCGCTTTGCGATCTCGTCCGCGCTTGGCTCGGTCATGGCCCCCGTCACCCGGCGGATCTGCCAATCGCCGATCAACAGCCCCAGCAACCATTCCGCCGCTTCAGGGGCAGAGCTTGCTTGCAACGCCCCCGCCTCTATCGCGCTTGCAATCAGCCGCGTGATCCGTGGTGCGATCTCGGCGCGCCCGGCTTCGGCAAGTGCCGCCCCCAACGCACCCGATGCATCCGCCGCCGCCGCCCGGTTGAGTGCCACCGCCCGCCCGCCCACCAGCATGCCCAGCAGAACCGGGCAGAGCTGCCGCAGCACCGCCAACGGATCGGCATCCCGCCCCTCAGACAAAGCCGCATCAAGATGATCACGCACCAGATCCGCATTGGCCACGATCATCGCGCGAAACAGGCCCTGCTTGTCGCCATACCAACGATAAAGCGTCTCGTTAGAGGCATGCGCCGCCTTGGCAACGCCCAGCATCGACATGGCGTCATAGCCATTTCGCATCATCAGATCATAGGCCGCCGCTTCGATTTCGGCGCGGCGTTTCGCCTTGGTCTCGTCACGCATTTTCGGGTCTCCCGTTGACAGACATCCGTACACTAGGTTACGGATGCAATCAATACGTACACATAATTACGGATACATCATGCACAGAACTCTCAAACCCCTTGCCTTGACCTCGGTGATCTTTTGCGGGGCCATATTCGGATTCTTCTATGCTTGGGTCTGCTCCACCATGTGGGGGCTGGACGCGGCCGATCCGCGCATCGCCATTGCCGCCATGCAGGCCATGAATGCCTCGGTCCGCAATGCCGTCTTCGCGCCGGCCTTCTTTGGCACCCCGGTCGTCTTGGCGCTCACGGCCATCGTGGCAAGGTATTCAGGCGCCCGCAAAGCCACGATCTGCTTTGCCCTTGCCGCCGTGGTCTATGCCACCGGCGGGTTGTTGTTGACCCTATTCGTCAATGTTCCGATGAACATGTCACTGGCAAGCCGGACCGTCCCGCCCGACATGGCCGCCGCCGCGGCAATCTGGGCGGCCTATTCGCCCGAATGGCAGTTCTTCAACCAATTGCGCACAGTCGCATCCGGTCTTGCACTTTTGCTGGCGGCAATCGGGCTGGCAGCCACGGCGGGCCACAGGCGTTAATTCGCCTGCTCGGCCTCGATCTTGCGCCATTTCGCGACATTGTCGTTATGTTCGGCAAGGGTTTTGGCAAAAGCATGGCCGCCGGTCCCGTCTGCCACGAAAAACAGGAACTCGGTCGTATCTGGGTTCAGGGCCGCTGCAATTGCATCGCGGCCGGGGTTGGCAATCGGGGTCGGCGGCATCCCTTCAATGACATAGGTGTTGTAAGGCGTGTTTGAGCGCAGCTCACTTTGGCGCAAACCACGCCCCAACACGGATTGGCCCTTGGTCAGGCCATAGATCACCGTCGGGTCGGTCTGCAGCTTCATCCCTTGTTTGATGCGGTTCAAGAACACGCTTGCCACCTGCCCGCGTTCCTCGGCCACCCCGGTTTCTTTTTCGATGATCGAGGCCATGATCAAGGCTTCTTCGGGCGTCTTATAGGGCAGGCCCTCGACGCGCGCGGCCCAGAGGCTGGCCAAGGTCTGCGCTTGTATCTCTTGCATCCGGGCAACCAGAGCGGCACGGTCCGCGCCTCGCTCTACCTCATATTGCTGTGGTGCAAGCATCCCCTCGTCGGGAATATCCTTGACCTCACCGCTCAAGAAATCGGCCCGCGACAGCGCATCAACCACCTGCCAGCTTGTCACCCCCTCGGCAAGGGTCACCCGCAAACGCACGTCAGGCTGGTCTGCCAGATCGGTATATTCCGCCGGAGGTGCGGCTTCAGCGGGGTCGAATTTCACCACCTCAACCAGCTTGTTGGTGGCCGGGTCCAATTCGCTTACCACCACATTCGTGGCGGTGACACCGACGCGGTAATTCACCTCGGTTCCGCAAGTTGACACACCGCTACCGGAAATCTCATCCACGATCCCCTGCATCGAGGCACCCGGCGCGATCAGGTACGACCCCGCCTTCAGCTTGTCCGCGCGCCCCGAATAATCCGCCCCCACCTTGAAGATATAGGGATGCGCAATCGCGCCGCGTTCCACCAGCTTTTCGGCCACGACGCGCATATTCGATCCGCGTTCGACCTGAAGGCATATGGCTTTGGTCAGGGGGCCTGCGTTTTTATACTGGTTTTGCGACCAACTCGCCAAACCAGCAAGCGCCACCAGCCCCAAAATCGCAATCGTCAAAAAGTTTGAAACGATATGCCGCCACATCAGCCCTGCACCTTGCCGATGACAAGCGAGGCATTCGTGCCGCCAAAGCCAAAGCTGTTGGACAAGGCCACATCAATCTTGCGCTTGACCGCCTTGTTGGGGGCCAGATCCAGCTTGGACGCCACCGCCGGATTATCAAGATTGATCGTGGGCGGTGCGACCTGATCACGAATCGCCAGCACGCAAAAAATGGCCTCTACCGCACCTGCCGCCCCCAAAAGATGCCCGATCGACGATTTGGTTGACGACATCGTCGCCCCCGCTGCCGCATCGCCCATCAGCCGCTCTACCGCGCCAAGTTCAATCGTATCGGCCATGGTCGAGGTTCCATGGGCATTGATGTAATCAATATCCGATGGTGTAATCCCGGCCCGCTTCAGCGCCGCCGCCATTGACCGATAACCGCCATCGCCGTCCTCGGCAGGCGCGGTGATATGATGCGCATCCCCCGACATGCCATAGCCAAGCACTTCGGCATAAATCCTGGCGCCGCGCGCCTTTGCATGTTCGTATTCTTCCAAGACCACGCAGCCTGCGCCCTCGCCCATCACAAAGCCGTCGCGATCGGCATCATAGGGGCGGCTGGCCTTGGTGGGGTCATCGGCGCGTTTGGTCGACAGCGCCTTGCACGCATTGAACCCGGCAATCCCGATTTCCGAGATCGGGCTTTCCGCCCCACCGGCGACCATCACATCGGCATCCCCCCATTGGATAAGCCGTGCGGCATCGCCAATTGCATGTGCGCCGGTTGAACAGGCGGTCACAACCGCATGGTTTGGCCCCTTGAAGCCATAACGGATCGACACCTGACCCGAGATCAGGTTGATCAGCGCCCCCGGAATAAAGAAGGGCGACACACGTTTGGGGCCCTTTTCCTTGATCAAGACCGCCGTTTCGGCAATCGAATTCAGCCCGCCGATGCCCGACCCGATCATCACGCCGGTGCGCAAACGGCTTTCCTCATCTTCAGGCGTCCAGCCCGCATCCTCGACCGCTTGCTGGGCTGCGGCCATTCCGTAAAGGATGAAATCATCAACCTTGCGCCGGTCCTTCGGCTCCATCCAGTCATCGGGATTGAAGGTGCCGTCGCTGCCATCCCCCAAGGGGATCTCGCAAGCATAGGTCGTGACCACGTCAGAGGCATCAAACCTGCTGATCGGTCCCGCGCCTGATTGCCCGGCAATCAGCCGCTTCCAGGTTTCTTCCACGCCACAAGCCAGCGGCGTCACCATTCCCAGACCCGTAATAACCACCCGACGCATAAAGGCCCCCTGCGTTCTCATTATCCGTTTCCTGATACACGCCAGCCCCAACCCGTGCAACACGGCTCAAGAAATAGGCGCGAAACCGCACTAACGCGGCGCATAAACCAAAGCGCGCAGACCCAGATCACCCGCCCTCATCCGGTGAACGCACCAACAGCGTCACTCTGGCACCGCCAAAATCCGCCTCTCGCATCGCCCGGTAGCCAAGCCGCATGGCAAGGCCGAAGGATACCGCATGACCGGCCTCGATAATCGCATGGCTCTTGCCGCCAAAAGGCTGGGCGTCAAACCACATATGCGCGGCCGTCACCGCCTCGCGGCCATAGCCCTGACCGTGGAATTCAGCGCCCAGGACCCAGCCGGCCTCCGGGGCCGCGTCGAAATCGGCGCCAAGGCCGCGCATCGCCCGAAAAAACCCCACCTGCCCGCAAAAAACACCGTCCGACTTTCGCACAATCGCCCATTGGCCGAATCGCTCAATCGCCCAGCTTCCGGCATTTTTCAAAAAAGCGGACCAGCTCTCGGCTTCGCTGCGCGCCTCGGCTCCGATAAACCGCACCACCTCAGGTTCGCGCCAGATTGCAGCAAATGCAGCAAAGTCATCGCGCCGCATCTCGCGCAAGATCAGCCGTTCGGTTTCTATGTAAGGTGCCATATCCGCCCCTTCATCAAAGGCAAATTCATCCAAGGATAGCCCAGCCATGCCCGCATCCGACCGCCAAAAGCAAACGGCGCCCGAAGGGGCGCCGCTCTAACCTCGCGTCGAAGGGCCTGTTTCAGGCCGCTTCAGTGATGAACTTCACCGCGTCGCCGAAGGTCTGAATGGTTTCGGCTGCATCATCGGGGATCTCGATCCCGAATTCTTCCTCGAAGGCCATGACCAGTTCAACCGTATCAAGGCTGTCAGCGCCGAGGTCGTCGATAAACGAGGCGCTTTCACTTACCTTGTCTGCTTCGACGCCCAAATGCTCGACGACAATCTTTTTAACGCGATCCGCGATGTCGCTCATGTCAATTCCTCTGCTTTGCGGGAAGTCCCGCCTGTTGGTTTCTTGCTCTTACAGAGCGGTTGCGGCCTCATAGTTGCAAGGCCACCGGAACGGCATCCAATTGGATACCCCGGCAAGTCCGCGCCGCCTATAGCACAGTCTAGACCCGAGGCAAACGCTTTCGCAATGCCTCAATTGATCCCCTCAGATCATGTCCATGCCGCCGTTCACATTCAAGGTGGCACCCGTCACATAGGCGGCTTCCTGGCTGGCCAGATAAAGGACCGCCGATGCAATCTCGGCAGGGTCGCCCATGCGTCCGGCGGGAATATCACGCAAGATGCGCTCTTTTTGCTCATCCGTCAGCTTGTCGGTCATGGGCGTTGCAATGAAGCCCGGTGCGACGCAGTTGACGGTAATGTTGCGGCTGGCAACCTCATCGGCAAGGGATTTGGACATGCCCACAATCCCCGCCTTGGAGGCCGCATAGTTCGCCTGCCCGCCATTGCCCGCCATACCAACGACCGAAGTGATATTCACAATCCGTCCCCAGCGCGCCTTCATCATGCCGCGCAACACCCCCCGGCACAGCCGGAAACCAGAGGTCAGGTTGACGTTAATCACCGCATCCCATTCTTCATCCGACATCCGCATCATCAGATTGTCGCGCGTGACCCCGGCGTTATTGACCAAGATATCAACGGCGCCCATCGCCTCGATCGCACGTTTGGGCAAGGCATCGACGGATGCGGCATCCGCCAGATCACAGGTCAACACGAATGCACGCGGCCCAAGTTCTGCCGCCAGTTCAGCCAACGGGGCCTCTCTTGTGCCGGAAAGCGCTACATTGGCACCGGCACCGTGCAAGGTCCGCGCAATTGCGGCACCGATCCCACCCGATGCGCCTGTCACCAATGCAGACTTACCACTCAAATCGAACATCTTTCTCTCCTCCGAAGACCTGTTACAGGCCAATTTCCCTTGGGTTCAAATATCCTTTAAACTCAGGCCCCACCCGAGGTTTGCTTACCCGATCACCGCCGCCACATCCTCTGGCGTGCCCACGGCGCGGCATTCCGCTTGCTTGGCAATCCGCCGGATCATCCCCGACAAGGCCTTGCCCGCGCCAATTTCCCAAAATTCGTCAATGCCTTGGGCCGCCATCCATTCAACCGATTCCCGCCAACGCACCGATCCGGTCACCTGCTCGACCAGCAAGCTGCGGATCAACGCGGGGTCATCCACCGCCACCGCCCGCACATTGGACACCACCGGCACCAGCGGCGCCTTGATCTCAACCGCCGCCAGGGCCTCGGCCATGGCGCGCGCGGCTGGCTCCATCAAGGCACAATGAAACGGGGCCGATACCGGCAACAAGATCGCGCGTTTGGCCCCCTTCGCCTTGGCAATATCCAAGGCGCGTTCAACCGCCGCCTTATGGCCCGAGACCACAACCTGCGCCGGGTCATTGTCATTGGCGGCTTGACATATCTCGCCTTGGGCGGCTTCTGCGGCCACTTCGCTGGCGGCCTCGAAATCCAGCCCCAAGATCGCCGCCATAGCACCCACGCCCACCGGCACCGCCTCTTGCATTGCCCGCCCGCGCAGCCGCAAAAGCCGCGCCGTATCGGCAAGGCTCAGCGCGCCTGCCGCACAAAGGGCCGAATATTCGCCCAAGGAATGCCCCGCGA
>JBAUHP010000224.1:0-9217 GCA_049680345.1 Albidovulum sp.
CCGATGGCGGGCACAATCTGGCGTGCAGCGGCCATTGCACCCATGACAGAGCTGGGCTGGACGATCGGGGCCTTGTTGAAATCGGGCGACAGGGCAGGCCAGCCACCCCCGATGATGATGCTGCCATGGTGGTTTTGCTTCAGCGACAGCACAAGGCTTGAATGCGCCAGGGTATGCAAGACAAGCGGTGGGGCGGGTTCGGTCGCCGCGGATTGGATCGGTCGGGCCCGAAGCGGCAGGTGCCAACCCAACATCTGGGCCAGCACCTGATTCCACGCACCCGCGCAAAGCACCAGACGTCTGGCGCGGACCACGCCACGGCTGGTCTGCAAGACATAACCCGCCGCTTGCGTGTTGATCTGGTCGACCTGAGTGTTGAGGATCTGCTGTACCTGCGCATCTCTCAACTGCTCGGTAAAGGCGGTGGCGGCGGCCAGCACGTTGAACTTTCCCTCATTGCTGGCGAATACCGCGCGCACGGCGCTTTTGGCCACATAGGGTGCAATCTCGCGCAGTTCGTCTTGCTCGATCAGCCGTGTGTCGCCGCCATGGCCCTGCTCTGCCGCGACCTTGAAGCGCAGCCGCTCAATATCGACATCCGCATCGGCCAGAACCATGCCACCGGTGCGCTTCACGCCGATATCGACGTTCCACTGTCGGCCCAACTCTTCCCACAGCCGGGCACCGGCATGCATGATCGGAATGACCGTCGCCTGACGGCTGACAGAGCCGCGATCTTCCGGGGCGGCGTTGTTGAGGGTCTGTTCATGCAGCGTGCCGGCATTGCTTCCCGATGCGGCCGAGAACAGATCATTTCGTTCGATCAGGCAAACATCGGCATTCTCTTGCGCAAGAAAGTAGGCAAGGCTTGCCCCGGCAATACCGCCGCCGACAATGGCGATATCGCAATCAGCCAGAATGCGCGGGTCTTGCAGCGTCACTTGATGTCAACCTCGTAGCTGTCGGCCAATGCATCGACCGAGATCGGCGCGACTGGCGGGCGCGGTGCCCAATGCAGGTGCTGTTCATCCATCTGGCGCCCGGATTTGGCGCAAAGCCACGACAGGACCGGGCTGCAATAGCGGCCCTGGCAATCGCCCATGCCGCAACGCGTGGCTTTCTTGATGGTGGACGGGGCCGCGCCGCTGTCAATCATCGGGCGCAACTGGCCAAGCCGAACGTCTTCGCAGCGACAGATGATGGTGTCGTCGTCGGCCAGTGCCGTGCCCGGCCATTCGGCCTTGAAGCTTGCCCACATCCGGCGCTGAAACGTGAGGTGGCGCGCGCGTTTGCGGTGCGCCTTGCTGTTTTGCTTCACACCTGCGGCGATATCCGCACCGGCGATCTGCCCTTGGGCCATTGCCGAATGCGCGCCCTCCAATCCGGCATTGTCGCCCACCACATAGACATTCGGCACCGATGTGCGCAAAGTCCCGTCGCGCAAGACGGCGATGGTGCCATCAGGGCGCAGCTCATGCGTGCATCCCACAAGGCGCGACAATTCCGTGCGTGGCAAAAACCCGAACCCAACCCCAAGAGTGTCGGCGCGAATGGTCGTGGTGCTTGCCTTCGGCCCCTTGACGGTGATCAGCAATTCATCTTGGTCGCGCACCACCGAGGCGACGACCCCGCCGGTGATGATGCGGGTTCCGGCCAAGCGCAATTGTGCAAGGTAGCCCGCCCCCTTGAGCAGCAGCCCCGGTGCGACAAGCCCCGCTGACAACATCGAGATCATGGCGCGCGGGCGGAAAATCTGCGCCGCCTCGACCAATGCCACAACATCGGCCCCTGCCGAGACAAGTTCTGCGGCAACCTGGGCATGAAGCGGGCCGTTGCCTGCAATGACGAACCTGCGCCCTGCCACCAGACCGTAAGACCGCAGCAAGGTTTGCACGGCCCCGGTCGTCATCACCCCCGGTTCGGTCCAGCCGGGGAAAGGGTAGGCGCGTTCATAGGCGCCAGTGGCAAGCACGATCCGGGCCGGGCGGACCGCGCGCGACCGGCCACCCACAAGAACATGAACGGTGAAATCAGGCCCAATGCTCCAGACCAGGGCACCGTTGACAATTTGCGCACCAGAGGCCCTTACCGCATCAATCAACGCGCCGCCGCTGCGGGCCTGTTTGTCGGGGCCATGCGCGCGGCGGGTATGAAAGCTTGCGGTGGGTTGTTTGTAAAACTGGCCGCCGGGCGCCAGCCGATCATCCAAAACCACCACCCGCAGACCGGCCTGCGCGCATGTCAGTGCCGTTGAAAGACCGCCCGGACCGGCCCCGATGATCAGCACCTCGGGTGCTGCGTCAAAATCCGCGCCTTCAGCTGTTGGGGTTGGCACAAGCTCCGGCAGGCGGTGCGGCGAATGCGGCTGGATGCTGTCGGGGTCGGCGGCCTTGGTCATGCAAGCGCGCACAATGCCGCGCCCTGCGACCTCTACCCGGCATTCACCGCAAACCCCCATTCCGCAAAAGAGACCACGCGGCTGGCCATCCCGCGTTTGCCTGAATTCATTCTGGCCCCGCGCAATCATCTGGGCGGCAAGACTGTCGGACGCCAGCCCAAGATCTTGTGGCATGTTTTGATCCGGACGCATCCGTCATCCCTTTTTCAGAAGATCGCAGTTCATTAAATGAAACAGCAAAGCATTTTGTTAAGCAGCTTAAATGTGCGAACCCGGCAGTATCAAGGTACATTCGCGAAATCGCCTGTATTTGCCCCGAATTTCGCGATTCTACTGCACTGATCACGCGGCAAGTCGATGCAACATTTGCATCGGTAAACTAAATGTTGACATAATCTGACTCCCGTGCCCCTATTTGTGAAAATCAGAATTCGCAGAAATTCAAAGGGAGCCTACAGACAATGAGTGATAAAGTAGCGTTGATCACCGCCGCAGGCAGCGGTTTGGGCGCAGGCTGCGCCCGCAAACTGGCCGAGCAAGGCTTCAAGGTTGCCGTCATGTCTTCTTCGGGGCGGGGCGAGAAGTTGGGCGTGGAACTTGGCGGTATCGGCATAACCGGCAGCAATCTTGAACCCGATGATCTGACCAACGCCGTCAAGAAGGTGCATGACACCTGGGGTCGGCTTGATGTGATCGTGAACAGCTGCCCGCATACACCCAATGGCGATCTGCTGGATATCAGCGATGCCGACTGGCACAAGGCGATGGATATGGTGCTGCTGAGCGTCATTCGCCTTGCACGCGAAGCCGTGCCGATCATGACGGCGCAGGGCGGCGGTACGATCTTGAACGTCACCACCTTCAGCTCTTTCGAGCCAAGCCTTTCCTTCCCGGTCTCTTCCGTTCTTCGGGCCGGATTGGGCAGCTTTGCCAAGCTTTTTTCGGATCGGTACGCAGCGGATAATATCCGCATGAACAACATTCTTCCGGGCTTTATCGACAGCCTGCCCGAAAAGGAAGAACGGCGCGGCATGATCCCGATGAAACGCTATGGAACGGTTGAAGAATTTGCCGCAACCGTGGCTTTCCTTGCCTCCGAAGGTGCCGGTTACATCACCGGCCAGAACATCCGTGTTGACGGTGGCCTGACCCGCTCTGTCTGACCTTTGGCCGCTGGTTCCTTGAAGGGGAAATGCAAGATGTCCGACGCGCGAAAGAAGTGGCTTGAGGTCTCGTTGAACGGCGGCCACTCCAAATCGGCACAGCCAAACGGCCCTCATGATGCGGCGCGTATCATCGAGGAGGGTATCGCCTGTGCCGAAGCGGGTGCGGCCATCGTTCACTTTCATGCCTTCGAGGGCGACAGCGACAAGCAACTCTATGATTCCCATGCCTATGGCCGGATCATCGAAGGCATCCGCAAGCACACGGATGCCATCGTTTACGGCACTGTGCCGATGATCGGTGGCTTTGACGGCGCTAGGCTGCTCCCCCCCGGTGAGCGCTACCGACCAAGCGAGGAGTTGATGCAATCTGGCTTGCTTGAATGGCTGGTCATCGATGCGGGGCTGGTCAATTTCGGCTCTTATGCCGGAATTGCCCAGGGCGAGGGGGCGGGCATGTACCTCAACCCGGTTTCTTACGTCCGTTACGCCATGGATCTGACCAAGCGCTATAACACCGTACCGACCTGCGGCATCTGGGAGCCGGGCTTCTTGCGCACGGCGGCCGCCACCGCAAAGGCGGCAGGTGTGACGCGCAAGATCGTCTATAAAATGAACTTCTCGCAGGATCTGACGCTTGGTCTGCCACCCGAACCCTATGCGCTTGAATGCTACGAAAAGCTTATCCGTCAGTTTGCCCCCGATGCGGCATGGATGGCGGCCTGCGCATCGGCCGATATCTTCCCGCTTGCGCCGCAAGCGCTGGCGTTGGGCGGCCATCTTCGCGTCGGGCTTGAGGATGCGCGCAATGGCTGCCCGCAGACCAATCTGGAACTTGTCGAACGCGGGGTGAAGATTATCCAAGACAACGGATACGCGCTTCAGACGCCTGCGGGTGTACGAAAAGAAATCGCGGCTGCGGTGTGAACAAAGGGAACCATGGGGATGGCACTTGCCGCGAATAGTCTGAAGGTCAGCGCCGGTCAGGCGCCATCGGGCGCGGACCGCGCGGTTGGTTTACGCAAAAAGGGGTGGTGAGCATGGCCATCGGATACAAACAGATGATGGCAGAGGCGGATGCCTTGATCACCTCGGTGACCGGAGAGGACCTTGCCGAATGCCTTTCGGATGCCGAGACGCTTGTCGTCGATATTCGTGATCCGCGCGAACTGGAACGCGAAGGGATGATCCCCGGCGCCTTTCATGCCCCGCGCGGTATGCTCGAATTCTGGATCGATCCGGAAAGCCCCTATCACAAGCCATTCTTTGCCGAACCGAAAACCTACGTGTTTTATTGCGCTTCGGGTTGGCGGTCGTTGCTGGCGGCGCGCCTTGCGCAAGACATGGGGCTGAACGCGCGCAGTCTTCGCGGCGGGTTCTCGGAATGGAAATCCGCCGGGCGGCCGACAGCCGAACGCGCGGGCTCGAAAAGCTGAGGTCAGGTGGATAGCCGATGCGCCTGCATTGAATGTTTCACTGCGACTGAAGGAGAAAGGAGATCATCACCTGCCGATTTTCCGGCATGGCAGCGGATGAAAATGTGATTTCCCCCGGCAAGGGGGGGAACGTAGCGCCTCTTTGGCGCAACCAGATGAAAGTGATCGCAACTTTAACGCACTGGGGAGAAACAACAAATGAACATCGGATTGAGAAACAGACTTGGCGGGCTGGCCGTGGCCAGCGCGATGCTGATGGCACCCGGCGCGGTTTTCGCCGAAGCAGGGCCAACCCTTAAGGCTGTGCAAGAGCGCGGATCGCTGCTTTGTACCAGCCACAACGGCAGCTTCAAAGGCTTCGCCGAAGTGGATGACAAGGGCGAATGGAAGGGGCTTGATATTGAGCTGTGCAAGGCTCTGACGACAGCCATTTTCGGCGCGCCGGACAAGGTTCAGTTCGTCCCTCTTAGCTGGGCGCAGCGCTTCCCGGCCATTCAGTCGGGGGATGTCGATGTCATCATCAAGGTCACCGGGTGGACATTCGGCCGCGATACCGATGTCGGGCTTCAATTCAGCCGCCCCTACTTTTTGGGCGGGTTCCAGATAGCCACACATGCGGAACTGGGCGCGACCAGTGCCGCAGATCTTGAAGGCGGCACGATTTGCGTGGATGCCGGGTCAAGTGCGGTTCGCGAGACCAACAACTACCTGTCCAGCAAAGGCGTAACCGCCAATATTCTGACCTTCGAAAGCTCGGAAGAACGGCTGTCCGCCTATTTTGACCAGCGCTGCGACGGATATGTTGGCTGGGGCCCCAATCTTGCCATCGTGCGGCTTGACGCACCGAACGGCGCGGAAAGCCACGTTATCTTGCCGGATGTGATGTCGCTGGAGCCGCAGTCGGCCGCGATGCGCCAAGGCGATGACAATTGGGTCGATGTCGTGAACTGGACCTTTTCTGCACTGCTGATGGCGGAAGAGAACGGGATCACCTCTGCAAATGTTGATGAGGCAAAGGCCAATCCGGACACACCGGCGATCGGAAAGCTGCTTGGGGCCACACCCGGCGTCGGCACCCCGTTGGGCCTGTCGGACGACTGGGCTTACAACGTGATCAAGCATGTCGGAAACTTCAGCGAGATTTATGAACGCTCGCTTGGAAACGACTCGCCCTACAAGCTTGATCGTGGCGCCAACTCCTTGTGGAAAGACGGCGGGCTACTTTACCCGCTCAGCCTCGACTAGGGATCTCAATCAAATGGGCATACCGCAGGTAAAGGCCTGATGGTATGCCCAAGAACTGGCGCGAAGGATACTCGGATGAGAACTGTTCTTGGCAACCGCAAGACCCGCCAGAAGTTGCTGCAATTTGGCTTTGCCGGGTCTTTGCTGATCGCCGTGGTTTTTTTCGTGCTGACCGCAAGGGCGAACCTCGAGGCGCAAGGAATGTCCTCGGGGTTCGGATTTCTGGAACGGTCAACCGGCTGGAGCATAGGATTTTCCTTCATTCCCTTCACGTCTTCCGAAACCTACGGACGACTGCTGTTTGTGGGCTTTATTAACACACTGGTTCTGGCGATGATCGCACTGGCTTTGGCGATGGTCATCGGGGTGGCCGTCGGAGTGCTGCGCACGGTTGATCACCGGATGTCGCGCCTTATCGGCACAACTTATGTCGAAATCTTCCGCAACGTGCCGCTGATCCTTCAGCTGTTCGTCTGGTATGCGATCATGAAATCACTGCCGCAGCCGCGATCGGCCATCTCTTGGGGTGATACCGTCTTTATAACGGGCCGTGGCATCTATTTGCCGGGCCTGAACCTGCCAGCGGGAACCGGCCTTATCGCGGGCGCGGTACTGCTGGGGGGGTTGGCTTTGACCATATGGTGCTTGCGCAGCAAACACCTGCAGCGCAAGTCGCTGCATCACGCGCGCTTTATGGCATCCGCCGTCGCTTTGGCGTCGGTTGTGATGTTGTCGGGCCTTGTCGTAGCCGGATGGCCGGCGGAAGGCCCGCTGCTTGATGTGCCTGCATTGAAGGGCCTCAACTTCCGCGGCGGCATCACTTTGCCGGTTGAATTTGTGACGATGATCATAGCATTGTCGGTCTTCGGTGGGGCCTATGTCGCCGAGATCATCCGCGCGGGGTTTAACGCCGTGCCGCTTGGCCAGACGGAAGCTGGCAAGGCCATCGGGCTCAGCACCTTTCAGATCTTCACCCGCATTCGCCTTCCGCTTGCAATACGGATCGTGATGCCTGCACTGATCAACCAGATGGTATGGCTGGTGAAAGCCACGACACTGGGCGTCGCAATCGGTTTTTCCGATTTCTTCGCCGTGACCGTCACTTCAATCAGCCAAAGCGGGCAGACGCTTGAACTTATCGCCATTCTCATGGCGGGGTTTTTGGCCATCAACTATTCGCTGGCTTGGGTTCTTAATCGCGTCAACGACGTGATCAAGCTCAAAGGCAAGCAGGCTTGGATGTAGCGCAATGACAAACTCCCACAGCAATATCAGATCCTTCCTGCGCAAAGAGTTTTTCGCCTCGCCGCTTGGCGGCGCTTTCAGCCTCGCCATCGCGCTGCTGATTGCGGTGCTGTTGTGGAAGGTGTTGGATTGGGGGGTCTTGCGGGCGGTCTGGGGTGCAAACGGGCACGAGATCTGCCGCGAACCCGGTGCCGGGGCCTGCTGGTCGGTGATTGCCGCGCGCTGGCGGCTCATCATCTTTGGGCTTTACCCTTACGATCTGCACTGGCGCTCTGCCTTGGCTTGCGTGGCTATCCTTGTAACTGCGGTGCTGTCGTGCCTGCCGATGTTTTGGACGGCCAAGCGGCTGATGGTGACCTGGATCGCGGGCTATGGGGCTTTCTACTTTCTGATGCAGGGCGGGGCCTTCGGATTGACCAGTGTTTCCATAGACAAATGGGGTGGCCTTTCACTGACCGTCTTCGTCTTTGCATCGGTGGCACTTTTGGGGATGCCCATGGCGATCTGTCTGGCGCTGATGCGCCGATCGGAAATGCCGCTTATCGCCAAGACAACGGCATTGATCATTGACGTCGTGCGGTCCTTGCCGCTTTTGGCGATCTTGTTCACCGCCGCCGTGGTCTTCCCCTTTATGGTGCCCGGCTGGATGCAGGGCGACAAGCTTTACCGCGTCATCGCAGCCTTCGCCTTGTTCTTCGCGTGCTATCAGGCGGAAATCATCCGCGGCGGCATGCAAGCGGTTGCCTCTGGGCAAGAAGAGGCGGCCAAGGCGCTTGGGATCAGCTATTGGCATCGGATGAGCCGGGTCGTGCTTCCGCAGGCCTTTCGCGCCGCGCTGCCGCCAACGGTCAGCCAGTTCGTCGTGACCTTCAAGGAAACCTCGATCATCGTCATCATCGGATTTTTCGACGTGATGGCAACGGGTGCGGCGGCATCCGGGTCGGGCGAGTGGAGCTTCGCCTATGTCGAAGTCTATGTGTTCATAGGTTTGATCTATTTCAGCTTCGTTTTCTCCCTTTCCCGATATGGTGCGTATCTGGAAAGACGCCATGACGCTTCAGCAAGCTAGGTGCCCCAATGACAGACGCAACCTCCGAAATCGCCATCCAGATCACCGATGTGAACAAATACTACGGCGCGTATCATGCGCTGAGGAACATCAATCTGACGGTGCGCAAAGGCGAAAGGATCGTGGTGTGCGGCCCCTCGGGATCGGGGAAATCCACCATGATCCGCTGCATCAACCGGCTGGAAGAACACGACAATGGCGCGATCACCGTCCTCGGGACCGAGTTGAACGAAGATGTCTCCAATATCGATGAGATCCGCCGCGAGACGGGCATGGTGTTCCAGGGGTTCAACCTGTTTCCCCATATGACGGTGCTGGAAAACTGCGTCCTCGCCCCCATGCTGGTACGCAAACAAAGCCGGACAGAGGCCGAGGCGGCCGCCAGACGCTATCTTGAAAAAGTGCATATCCCCGAGCAGGCCGACAAATTTGCAGGCCAGCTTTCGGGCGGACAGCAACAGCGCGTGGCCATCGCGCGGGCGCTTTCGATGAACCCGAAAATCATGCTGTTTGATGAACCGACCTCGGCGCTTGACCCCGAGATGATTTCGGAAGTGCTTGATGTCATGGCCGCACTTGCAAGCGACGGCATGACAATGATTTGCGTGACGCACGAGATGGGTTTCGCCCGTCAGGTTGCCGACCGGATCGTGTTCATGGC
>JBAUHP010000225.1:0-3034 GCA_049680345.1 Albidovulum sp.
TCTTGCGCAGAAGCGGGCAAAAGCGCGCGAAATACATCCCAGCCACGGCAGGCCGGGTCACGGTCAAAGCCCAGAACCTGACCTTTCAGCGCCGAAACCATCGAGACCATAGCGCCGGAATAGATCGAGGGCACGTGGATCTCGACCCGCTCAATCGGTTGCAACAAGACCGGGGATGCCTTGGCAAGGGCGGCTTTGACCCCTTGCCGACCGGCGATGCGAAACGCATGGTCGGAGCTGTCGACGGCGTGGTGTTTGCCATCCTTGAGTGTCACTGCAACGTCAATCACCGGAAAGCCAAGCGGGCCTTGGCCCATCGCATCGCGCGCGCCTTCTTGGACCGAGGGGATGTAGTTGCGCGGCACCGCACCGCCCTTGACCTGATCGTCAAAACCAAAGCCGCCGCCGCGCGGCAAAGGCGCCACAACCAGCGCCACATCGGCGAATTGCCCCGCACCGCCCGATTGCTTGCGGTGGCGGTAGGTTTCTTCCACCCGCATTGACGCTGTTTCGCGGTATTGCGGGCTTGGGACCTTAGCGGTGACATCCAGCCCGAAACTGTCGGCAAGCTCGGCCAAGGTGGCGCGCAGATGGATGGCACCTTGAAGCCGGATGCGGGCATGACCGCTGCTTTCGTCTTGGCCCAATTGCAGCATCGGATCGACCTCGGCCAGCCGCGCGAGGGCTGCGGAGAGGCGCACATCGTCTTTGTCATGGGCGGGGGTGATCAGCCGGGTCAGCGCCGGTGGCGCGCCATGCGCCCAATCGGGCAGCGGGTGGCTGGTGGCTTCGTCAAAGATGCGCCCCGCATCAAGCTGATCGGACTTGACCGCAATCGCGACCTCGCCTGCCTCAAGGCTCGCAGCCGCCTGTTTGCCGCCAATCTCGCTTAGCGCGCCAAGACTGGCCCCGCCAAGTGCCGTTCCTTGCGCCACACCGTCGCCAAGGGCGCGCAAGAATATGCACTTGCCAAGATGTTTGCGGTTTTGCGCGTGAAATCCGACGCCAATTGGGTTGTCTTCGCCCAACCGGCGCCGAAGCGCCGAAACGTCCGGGGCTTCGTGGCGCAGCGCCTTCATCAGCCGCATGACACCGTTCCCGTGACTTGCGGCACCAAGAAAGGTGGGCAAGATCACGCTTTCTTGGGTTTCGCGCCGCGCGATTTCAAACAAAGCGCCTTTGACCGGCTCATGATCTTCGATCAGCTCTTCGAGCAAGGCGTCGTCATATTCGGACATATGTTCCAAAAGGGCGGCGCGCGCCTCGGCTTCGCGGGCGGATTCGGATTGCGGCATTTCAACCAAAACCGAAGGCTGCCCCTCGCGGTAGCGCCATGCGCGTTCAGAGATAAGATCGACCGCGCCGACCACCTGCCCGTCTTCGCGGATCGGGATCTGGCGCAAGACAATGGCGTGGTTGGTATAGGCCTGAAGGGCCGAGACGATATCGCGCACCCGGCCTTTGGGCATGTCCATGCGGTTGATAAAGATAAGGCAAGGCGTGCCCGATGCCTGGGCCGCGCGCAGATAGGGGGCGGCCAGCACCGCCTCATCGGGGTCGGAGGCCACGCATAGAACCGCGGCGTCAGCTGCGGCCAGTGCAGCCCCCGCCATGCGCGCGAAATCGGGGCCGCCTGCCAGATCGATGGCGCACCACGCCTCGTCCAGAAAATCAAACCGGGTCAGGGCAAGATGTCCGGCTTGTTCAACTTTGCCGGGCTTTCCGTCAAGGCTTGCCAGCCGCGCCACCAGTTCAGTTTTACCTGAATGTGACGGGCCCATAACTGTGATGCAGCGCATGAAGATCGCTCCCCTCTGGCACAGATCCGAGCGCGGCTGGAATGCCGTGGCCCGGTGCCTTGGGGCCAAGAACCGCCCTACCCCTTGACTGTCTGCCCTGATGCCGGATCGGTCAAGCGTTGATGTGGTGGCTTAGCGTCCGGTGAATTTGGGCGCGCGCTTTTCGACAAAACCCGCCACACCTTCGGCAAAATCCCGGCTTTGACCGCAAGCCGATTGCAGCTGAGCCTCCAGCGCCAATTGCGCGTCAAGATCATTGGCAAAGCTTTGCCGCAAGGCGGCTTTGACGCCGCGGTAGGCAAGCCCCGGCCCTTTGGCCAATAGCGCGGCCTTCATGCGCCAATGCGCGTCGAACGCGGCATCCTCCACCGCCTCCCAGATCATGCCCCATTCGGCGGCCTGACTGGCGCTGATCTTATCGGCAAAAAGCATCGCCCCCATGGCACGTGCAAAACCGATCTGGCGCGGCAGCCAATAGGTGCCGCCCGCATCCGGGATAAGGCCGATACGGGTGAAGGCCTGAATAAAGCTTGCGGATTTGGTCGCGATCACGACATCGGCGGCAAGCGCTAGATTGGCCCCCGCCCCGGCGGCGGCACCATTGACCGCGGCAATCACCGGCACCGGGCAATCATAGATCGCCCTGAGCAAAGGCTCATATTCCTCGCGCAAAACCTTGCCCAGATCAACTTCGGCCAGATCGCCCGCATCGCCCAGATCCTGACCAGAGCAAAACGCCCGCCCCGCCCCGGTCAAAACCAGAACCCGGGGCCCCTTGCTTGCCCGAAGGGTCGCATCAAGCAGCTCGGCGCGCATCTCGCGGCTGAGCGCATTCATGACCTCGGGCCGGTTGAGGGTGACAACCGCCACGCCGTCTTCAAGGGTGTAGGAAATGGTTTGGTAGGTCATGGCAAGCCTCTCAATCACTGGGCTTAGTTCAACGCGTGCCTAGCGGTTCAAAATCCGGCGCAATTCTTGTTCTTCTTCGGCGCTTAACGTGTCAACCGCCGCCGATGCCCCGACACTGCGCCGCCGAAGGTAAAAACCTGCCCCGGCAATCCCTGCGATCAATGCCGCCGGACCCATCAGCCACAAGACCAGATTGAGGCCCCGGGCGCGCGGGCTGAACAAGATAAACTCGCCATAGCGCGCCACCAGATAGTCGATCACCTGATCGTCGGTGTCGCCCGCAAGCAGACGTTCGCGCACGACCAGACGCAGATCTTTGGCGATAT
>JBAUHP010000226.1:0-1785 GCA_049680345.1 Albidovulum sp.
GGCTTCGCAAATTCGGTCGAACTGATCGAGGCTCTGGCAGATACCGGCAAATTCAAGATCCGCGTCGGCGCCTATCCCGAAGCCCACCCTGAGGCCGCCGATACCGCAGCCGACGTCGATTGGCTCAAGCGCAAGATCGACGCCGGTGCCACCAGCGCCATCACCCAGTTCTTCTTTGAGGCCGACACCTTCTTTCGCTTCCGCGATGCCTGTGACAAGGCCGGGATCACCGCCCCGATCATTCCCGGCATCTTGCCGATCACCTCATGGGACGGCGCCAAGCGCTTCGCGGCGCGCTGTGGCACGCAGGTGCCAAACTGGCTGGACGAGGCCTTCGCCCATGCCGTGCGTGACGGCCATGAGACGCTTTTGGCCACCGCGATTGCCACCGAACTTTGTGATGATCTGATGCAAGGTGGCGTTGAGGATCTGCATTTCTACACCCTCAATCGTCCGCATCTGACGCGCGACATCTGCTTCGCTCTGGGCATTGCCCCCGAAGTCTCCCTGCAAAATGTTGCCTGAGCGACCCGGCTTCAGGTAGCATCTTGCGGCAGGCCCCGGTTTCTTCACTGAAAACCGGGGTCTTTTTTTGCCCCGATCAATGCCTCCCGCTGAAACCCGCCCGCTGACGGCCCCGGCCGTCAGCGCCACGATAGACTTGGCGCGGATACGCGCCGCAATTAGGTCAGTTGTGGCCAAGTCAGTTGTGGTCAGATCAGTTTCGCCCCGCCGCCCGGCGCAAAGACGGCAAGCGCCGCAGCCAGAATTGCGCCCGCCGGGTCTGATGGGTTGTCGGATGGATGCTCTCGGATGGGTCACGCCCCAACTGGCGGCGCGAACGCAGTAAAAACGCCTTACCCCAGCCGCGCGTTGTTCCCACGCTGGCGACAGTGGGATCAAAGGGCAGATCAAGCCGCCAGCCCGAAGGCAGTCGCAGACCAGCACCCTCAAGCTTTTCCAACATCCACAGCAGCGGAATATTGGCCAGGGGGCGGGCGGTATCAAATCCGCCAAGCTGCCCCCCCACATCGCCATGCGCCCCGCGAAACCACACCTGCTCGATCCGCCCCGCCCAATCGCCTTCGGACGTGTCCCAGATGATCGGGTCAAAAACGCTGCGCGTCTCGTCCAGCGCCAATGCCTGATAGCCGCGCCGCACGACCGCGCTTAACGCATGATTGTGAAAATCATGCTGCGGCTCGGTCCACATCCATAAAAACGGCAGCCGCACGCCCAGCGCCTTGACCGTATCGAACACGCCGATCACCTCAACCTCGATCCGCGCATGGCAATGAAGCCGGGTGAAGGCCGCTTGCACCGGGCTTATCTCAGCCGATTGATAATGCCGGTAGGCTTGCATGACATTGCGTTCGGTCGCGGCTTCGGATTTCAGCAAACCGACCTGATCAAGGATGCCCGCCAACGAGCGCACCGCATAGGCCCCGCGCGAATAACCCAAAAGATAGATCCGGTCACCGGGGCGGTACCGGCTTGCCAGCCAGCCGTAAGCGCGGCGGATCTGACGATTGATCCCGCGCCCCATCGCGACATTTGCCGTATCGCTCCACAACCGCCACTGCACACCGGATTCGTAATAAAGCGACAGGTTCGTCGCGGGCGATTTTTGCAAGGTCCGGTAGATCCGGCCAATATTGGTTTCCTGACCTTCATCCAAAGTGGCCAAAGTGCCGTCAAGCAAGATCACATGATCAACCGCCCCCCGCACCCGCGCGCGCGCAGGCATCTGGGTTTCAACCTTGCGCCCGATCCGCAAGGCCTTCA
>JBAUHP010000227.1:0-14939 GCA_049680345.1 Albidovulum sp.
TGGAATGCACGTCGCTGCCGCCCTTTGCCGATGCCGTTCGCAATGCAACCGGTCTGCCCGTGTTCGATTTCATCGCCTGCGTGGAATGGATGCATCGCTCTGTCGTGCCGAAGCAATATGCGGGGTATATCTGAAATGGTGCCTTCATGCGTGCCTGGACCCAAGACAGCGCAACCAAGCGCCGTCGCTTTGCGATCATGGGTGAAGAAACCTGGGCAGGGGCCGGAGGGGTTTGAGCCCCTTCATTCCCATTCCAAGGAGAAAATCATGTCACGTCGTCCCCGTTCCGCCCCAAAACCAGGCCTTCAGCAACGCCCCTTCGCAGAAGTCCGCAACCCCTACCGGCCAATGGAAGTTATCTCGGCCGATCAGGTTGAGGTGATCCACGCAAAAAGCCTGATCGTTCTTCGCGATATCGGGCTGAAGGTCGATAGCGATGTGGCACTTGCGCTGTTGCGCGCAGCCGGGGCCGATGTTGACCCGGCAAGCCGCCGGGTTCGCTTTGATCCGGCGATGGTCGAAGAGATGCTGACAGGCATTCCATCGGGCTTTACCATCCATGCCCGCAACCCCGATAAGACCGTCTATGTTGGCGGCAATTCACTGACCTTTGCCACAGTGTGCGGGCCATCATTCGTGTCGGACCTTGACCGTGGCAGGCGGGCAGGAACGCTGGAGGATGTCCGCAATTTCGTGAAACTTTCAGCCTCGCTCAACATCTTTCACCACGAAGGCGGGGCAGGTTGCGAGCCGTTGGAATTGCCACCCGAAACCCGGCATCTCGATATGATGCTTGCGCAGACAACGCTGTGTGACAAAGGTTGGCAGCCGTGCTGGATGAACACCGCAGCCCGCGCGCGCGATTGTATCGAAATGGCCAAGATAGCGCTTCAGACCGATGACGAAGGTTTGCGCGCACGGCCCGGCATCCTTGGCGGGGTCAACACCAATTCCCCGTTGCTTTTCGATGACGGTCAGGCCGAAGCCGTGATCGAATTCGCCCGCGCCGGTCAGCCTGTCCATATCACCCCCTTCACGCTGGCGGGCGCCATGAGCCCGGTCACCATCGGCGGTTCCTTGGTGCAACAAAACGCCGAGGCGCTGGCAGGGATTGTGCTTGGTCAGGTGGCTTGCCGTGGCGCACCGGTTTTTTACGGGCATTTCACTTCGAATGTGGATATGAAGACCGGCGCACCCGCCTTTGGCACCCCTGAATACGCCAAATCGGTGATCGCTTCGGGCCAGTTGGCGCGCCGCTATGGCATCCCGATCCGCTCTTCCAACACCACCGCCTCTGCTTGTGTTGATCTTCAGGCCACTTATGAAAGCGATATGTCGGTGATGGCCTGCATTCAGGGCCATATCAACGTGATGATGCATGCGGGCGGCTGGCTTGAAGGCGGGCTGACCTGCTCATTCGAGAAGTTGATCCTTGATGCCGAAATCCTGCAGATGCAGGCGGCTTTCCTTGACCCTCTTGATCTGTCCGACGATGCGATAGGCATGGAGGCGATCGCAGAGGTCGGTGCGACGGGGCATTTCTTTGGGGCCGCGCATACGCTGGCGCGCTACAAGACCGCCTTCTACCAGCCCATGCTTTCAGATGGGCGCAATTACGAGAACTGGCGCGACAACGGATCCGTGACGGCGACCGAGCGGGCCAATACGATCTGGAAAGACCTGCTGGCGGCCTATGAAAAACCCCCCATTGACCCCGCAGTCGAGGAAGAGCTGCAAGCCTATGTGGCGCGCCGCAAGGAATGCATCGGAACCAGCGCATGAACCCAGACCGGGGCAGGGCGGCAGCACCAGCTTTGCCGGCAGGCGGGCAACACAGCACCGCAGATCTGCGTGCCAAGACCATTGCCGCCATACTGGCAATGATCGCCCTTGCGGTGTTTCCGGCCGCCGATGCGCTGGCAAAGACCCTAAGCGGGGCGGTTCCGGTCCTGACGGTGGTCTGGGCGCGGTTCTTTGGCTCCGCCGTGCTGATGACATTTGTCCTTGGTCTGGGCGGGCCCGTGGCAAGGCCCGAAAGACGCGCGGTCTTGACCGAGGTTATGCGCGCCGTAATCATCATTGCGGCATTCGGCTGTTTCGTGGCCGCATTTGCGACCATCAGCTTCGCCGAGGCGATGACCTATTACGCGATTGCCCCGATCGTAAGCGTGATCTGCGCAATTATCATCTTGGGGGAACGGCTGACGCGCTACCGCGTGGCCGCGCTGATCTTGGGACTGCTCGGGGTGATTATCGCCCTTGATCCTGGCGGTCTGCGCCCGGCACCGGGGGTGGTTTTTGCCTTGGCGACCGGCTGTCTTTACGGCTTCTATCTGTTCTTGAACCGCGTGGTCGCGGTGCGTTGGAACCTTAACATGGCGCTGTTCTTGCAATTCTGGGCCGGGACGTTCTTGCTTTTGCCATGGGTCTGGCAGGATCTGGCGGCGGCATATCAAGCGCATTGGCCAACGCTTGTTGGCATTGCGGCGATTTCGGTGGTTTGCAACCTGGCTTTGATCAACGCCTTCAACCGGGCTGAAGCGTCGTTTCTTGCGCCGTTCTTGTTTATCGAAATCCCCTCTGGCCTCTTGATCGCTGCTTTCTTTCTGGACGAGGCGTTAAGCTGGAACATTCTTCTTGGGGCAGGGGTGATTATTGCAGCGGGGGTATTGACCGCGCATGAAGCCGCGGAGGGCGCAAAGGCTTAAGGTGCGCATATATCGGCTGATGAATAGGGGGCAACGTGGCGATTGAGACCTTTCAATTCGACGGTGAAAGCCTTGGGCTGTCGCAGCTGGCCACACTGGCGCATGGCGGCCCGGCGGTGGTCGGGTTAACTCCTGCGGCCCGGTTGCGCGTTGTGCATGGCCGCAAGATCGTGGAGGCCGCACTGGCCGCCGGGCAAACCCATTACGGGATCAATACCGGCGTCGGTGCGCAAAAGACCCTTCGCATTGATCCCGCCGATTTCGCGGCATTCAACCGCCGTATCATCATAGCCGAGGCGACGAATATGCCCGGCCCGGCCTTTGCCCCGGCCGTGGTGCGCGGCGCACTTGCGGTTTTGATTAACAATGCGGCAACCGGGCGTCTGGGCATTCGCCCGGCCCTTGTCGATCGGCTTTTGGCCTTGTTCGCGGCACCGCATCTGCCCGAAATTCGCAGTGGCACGTCGGGCGGCGCCTCCGATCTTAACCCGCTGTCACAGCTGGCCTGCGCTGTTATCGGGGACGCGGGTTCGGGTCCATTCGATCTGGCCGCGAAAGAGGCGGTTTCGCTGATAAACAGCAACGCCTTTTTCCTGGCCCATGCTGCCATCGTATTGGCGGAAGCGTCGCGACTGGCGGAAACTTTTGATCTTGCGACCG
Organism: Albidovulum sp.; assembly: GCA_049680345.1. Classification (GTDB taxonomy): domain Bacteria; phylum Pseudomonadota; class Alphaproteobacteria; order Rhodobacterales; family Rhodobacteraceae; genus TMP-24. The sequence goes on from JBAUHP010000227.1 coordinate 3,369, forward strand.
CGCTGTCTTTGGAAGGGTTTCGGGGCAATCTTGGCTATTTGCGGCGCGAGTTTGAACCCGCAATCCGCAATCCGTGGCAACTGGCATCGGCCCGCCGGATTGCCGCTGGGCTCGATGGTTCGGCACTTTGGTCACCGACCGAATGGCGCAACCTTCAAGATCCGGTCAGCTTTCGCTTTGCCCAGCGGGTGAACGGCACCATTGAAAGTGCCGTCAACTATATGGCCGCGCAGGTTTGTGACGATGTGAATACCGTTTGCGATAATCCGGTTGTATCGCTTGAATTGGGCGAACTCGTCACCGGGGTGAACATGGATTCGACGCCGCTGACGGCGGGCTTTGACATGTTGCGGCAAAGTCTGGCCATGGCCGCCTCGGTCAGCACCGAGCGTTCGTTAAAGCAGCAGCACGCGGGGTTTTCGGGCCTGCCTGTCGGATTGTCGTCCCCCGATGACGCGCGCGCAGGCGGCGGCCTGGCGGCGCTGATCTTGGCGCATCTGGCCACCGCCCGTCAGGCGGCCATGCGCGGGTTGGCAGCACCGGTGCTTCTTGACAGCGCCCATGCCGTGGCGGACGGCATCGTTGATGTTGCGGGGTCCGGGCCATTATCGGTCCAAAGAACTGCCGAGGTTGCAGAGCTGTGCTGGCAGATCCTGACGATAGAGATTGTCACCGCACTTTGGGCTTTGAAGCTGCGCGCCATTGGCCCTGCAAGCATCGGCACCCCTTTGCGCAAGTTGGCAGCCGAAATTACGCCGCATCTTCCCATCGGCCACGAAGGCAAGGCCGTGTTCGATCTGGTGCCCCTGATAGATATCGTGCGCGCGATTTGCCCAGGGCCCGAACGACCAAAGCAACAAGGATAATCCATAATGGCGATGGACAGTTTCGGAACCGCAAGATGCCAACTTGATCTGGAAAGTCACGGCAAACGCGCGGGGTTCATTGATGTCGACCACTCTGACAACCGTTTGGCATTCAGCGCTATCCGGGTGCCGGTTGGGGTCATCTGCGGTGGCAGCGGCCCGACCGTATTGCTGACTGCGGGCAATCACGGCGATGAATATGAGGGCCAGGTGTTGCTGCATCGTTTGATGCAAACGCTGACGCCCGATGACGTGATCGGCCGGTTGATCTTGTTGCCCGCGCTGAACTTGCCCGCCGTGCTTGACCGAGCGCGTGTCTCGCCTCTTGATGGCGGCAATATGAACCGGTCCTTTCCGGGCGCCGCAGACGCGGGCCCGACACGGGCAATCGCGGGCTTTGTTGATCGCTTCCTTATTCCAAAGGCTGACGTCATTCTTGACTTTCATTCTGGCGGCACGGCCACGGAATATGTCGATTGCGGCTTCTTGGGCCTTGGGGCGAATGCCGCGCTGAACCGGCAAAACCTGCAGCTGGCCGATTGGTTCGGGGCACCTTTCACGATGATTTGCCCGATTGACGGTAGCGGGGGCGATTTCGACACCGCAGCCCATCGGCAAGGCGTCAGGTTCTTGTCATGCGAACTTGGTGGCATGGGGCGGTTTTCGCCTTCCTCCTTTTGTATCGGCTGGGAGGGCAGCCTACGGGTTATGAAAGCCCTCGGCGCGCTGCGGCCAGAGGCATGCGGCGCGACGCCCAAAGCGCCGGAAAGCCGTTTCATTGATATCGCGGCAGGTGGGGTTCACCTGTCCGCTGAGTGTCACGGGCTGGCAGAGGTTGACCTTATGCCGGGTGATGCCGTGACCCGGGGAGATGAGATTGGCCGTATCCATGACCTGCACCGGTTCGCAGAACAGCCAAGCCCATTGCGGGCACCGCAAGACGGTATCATGGCTGTGCGGCGGCGCAATCCGCTGGTCGCGCCGGGTGATCATCTGTGCCAGATCAGTACTGTTATCTCGCGCCGCGATCTCTTGAACCGGATAGGCGAAGAACCGGGTTGATGCGGGGTCCGCGCCGCAAGAAATTTCTGGCGCGCGCCGGGTTGCCATGTTATGAACTGTGATCACAGATTGACTTGTTGAGGGACCTTATGCCAACCACCGATACTTCCGTTGTCGATTTGCTCCGCACAGAGCTGTCTTCGCTACAGTCTTTGGACGGTGATCATGCGCGCACCATGCCGCCAAGCTTTTACACCTCGGATGCATTTCACGAGGTCGAAAGGGAAGAGCTGTTTCACAAGGAATGGATCTGTCTTGGCCGTGTCGGAGAGATCCCGAACCCGGGCGATTACTTCACTACCGAATTGGTGGGCGAACAGCTTATTGTGGCACGCGATCAAAAGGGCGCGGTTCAGGTCTTGTCCAATGTCTGCCGCCACCGTGGCAACCTTGTGGCCGAGGGAAAGGGCAATCGCCGCAGCTTTGTATGCGGCTATCACGCCTGGACCTACGATCTTGATGGTACCTTAAAGACCGCGCCGCTGATGAAGGACGTCAAGACCTTCGACGCCAAAAAATGCAACCTTCCGCAAATGCAAAGCGAGGTCTGGAACGACTTCATCTTCGTCAATCTTGACGGCACGGCCGAACCGTTGGCGCCGCAGCTTTCCAAGCTTGATGAGATATTGCACAACTACCACAATGATGAGCGCAATCTTTTGTTCTCGGATGAGGTGGTCTGGAACACGAATTGGAAGAACCTGACCGAGAATTTCATGGAAGGCTACCATCTGTTCGCGACGCATCCGACGACGCTTCAACCGATGACGCCGACCCAGCTGTGCCGCAAGGTTCCGGGGGAAAAGGCCTGGACGGCTTACCGGTCTTACTACGATCCGAACTATCCCCCGCGGGGTCCGTTCCATAAGGACATGACCGAGGACGAGCAGCGCAATTCAGTGCTGTTCAATGTCTTCCCCAGCTTTGTGGTTGCGGTGGCCGCTAATTACACGCTGCATCTGTGCTTGCGCCCAGCCGGTACCGACAAGGTCGCGATACGTTGGGGCATATCAGGCTTCAAGACCGATCCTGATGACCCCGAAGTCGTCAAATATGTCGAGTTGTGCAAAGCTTTCAACGATGAGGATCGGCGAAAGCTTGAGACTTTGCAGCGCGCACAAAACACCCGCTACTTGCGCAGCGGCCCGCTTGGCCCGAACGATCTGGAAGGCACGATCTGGGATTTCTTGCAGTATATGGCGGGCAAACTGGGCCGCGAGCAATCCGCGTAAGACAAGCTTGGGTGCAGGCAGACCAATTCGAACGCGATTCTGAAGTGGTGCGCGGAGAACCGAATTGAGTGGCGATTTCATCGCACCGGGCAAGCCCCTGCAGAACGGCTTCGTGGAAAGTTTCGACGGCAAGAAGCGCGATGCGTTCTTGAACGAAACCCTGTTTCGCAATCTGGCTCATGCCCGAGAACTGCTTTCGGCCTGGACGACCGACTACAACAACCAACGCCCGCACTCGGCACTGGGCTATCAAACCCCCGCAATCGCCCGCCCTGCGGCGCTACTTGAAAGCCCGCGCGCCGGGCGATTGCTCAGCCCACGCCGATTGGCGTAAATGACCAACGGACACCGGTCGCGGCTGGATGAAAGTTCTGTGGCAGGTCGCTGAAGGCGTACCGGAAACATATCGAGTGAAAAGGAAATCCATTCATGGCGACGAAAAAGGAATTGCTGCAAAAACTGCTCAAGGGCATCGAAACCGGAGACCCGGAGGCAGCAACCGTCGTCAACGAGGACAAATACATCCAGCACAATCCCCGAACCGCAGAAGGCAGCCCCGGTCTTGCCGAGTTGTTCGCGCGTCTGGCCAAGACAAACCCGCGTGTGACGTTTGTCCGCGTGTTCGAGGATGGCGATTTCGCCTTCGCGCACAACGAATATGACTTCAACGGTGTGGAAGTTGCTTTCGAAGTATTCCGGTTCGAGGATGGCAAAGCCGTCGAACACTGGGACAATATCCAGGCGAAACAGCCGCCCAACCCGTCGGGCCGGAGCATGCTGGACGGCGAGACCACCATCACCGATCTCGAAAAGACCAAAAACAATCGCGAGCTGGTCGCCGCTTTCGCGCAAAAGGTGCTGGTCGAACGGCAGCACGATCTTCTGCAGAGCTTTGTCACCGAAGATCTGATCCAGCACGATCCTGAATGCGGCGATGGCGTTGCGGCTTTGAGGGCATCACTGGAAGCTCTGCGGACAGATGGCACACCACAGATTGCCTATCAGCGCGTTCACCGTGTTCTGGCCGAAGGAAACTTCGTCTTGTGCATGTGCGAAGGCGATAGAGACGGTCGGCATTCAGGTCTGTACGATCTGTTTCGCGTCGCTGACGGCAAGATCGCCGAGCAGTGGAACACTGTCTCACCCATTGCCCCGCGCAGCGAATGGAAGAACGACAACGGGAAGTTCTGAACGCCCCAAAGGCGACATTGGCGATGGGGTTCGACGCCGCAGTGCAGCTTCCCCGAGGTTGCCGTTCATTCCCCGGCGCCGCATTTTCGACCAGCCAAGGCCCGGATCGCGGGACTTCTGTGCCATTCCATCGGCAGACGCGAATGTCTGTTCTGCTGCGCGTTGCAGACACCTGGGATTGGCGTGCCCCTGACACCCGGCCATGCTGGGACTGGCGCGCCAGTATCGCCGACATCTTGGTGCATATCGCCTCCAAGCATTTTTCGTGCTGGGCGAAGCTTTGTGTCCGCAGCCGCATCACCGTCAGCTCGGTCGGTGCCTCCGGAATTCCGAGGTCGGCGATACTGACCAGTGAACCGAACGCCAGCGGCCCGGCGGCTGAACTGCGCGGCAGCCAGCCTCCAAAAATATCGCAAGCTGGATTTGTGTCTGCGCGCGTTGCAATGGTGCGGATGACCAGTACGCCTTCCTCCTGTTGTCGCCCGTGTTTACAGCTATCCTTGGCGCTAGACAGTCCGTCGGGCGTTGCTTTTGTCATGCGCTGCTCACCTTCGCGATTTCAGCTCTTCTCGCCTTGGTTGAAAGAATGATGGCGGTGGTAATCGCAATAGCTCCGGCGAAATTGGGAGCCCAAGCCAAGGGCCAATAAGCGCCGATGCCACCTGCAACGAAGAGCGGGACGCTCAACCAACCAATTGGGCCTTCCGCATACCATTGAATCAGGGCGTAGGTCGCATAGATGCCAAAGAGCGAGAAGAATCCGATCTGCAGAACTTGTGCAATGTCACCCGAGATCAGCGGCGTGTAGGCAAACAAAAGGGGTACGACATAGAGACCCTTGGCGATCTTCCAGCTTTCGAAACCTGTTGCCATCGGGCGGGACCCGGCGATACCGGCGGCCGTAAATGCCGCCAGACAAACCGGGGGCGTCACGTTGGAATCCTGACTAAGCCAAAATATGATCAGATGCGCGGTCAACAGAAAGGTCAATTGCAAAGCGGGATCGACCAAGACGGGACGAATGGTCACCGCGATCTCGAAGGGCACCGCGGACATCAACTCCCAGGCTTCGGCCTTGGTCATGCCTTCTGAAACCTGTGCCGCCAAGGGATGCTCCACAAGGAAGAACAAGCCCGCCTTGGCCGGGTCTGCAATGCCGTTGATCAGTTGTTCGACAATGAGACCGTCGGCCATGATGCCCGCCAGGGCCGGTGCGGTTAGAATGGCAAGAATGATGTAGGCAGCCGTCACCGGCAGCCCCATCCCCAATACCAGCGAGGCCAGCGCGATCAGAACAATGGCGAGCGCCATCGACCCTTGCGACCATTGTGCAATCATCAGCGAAAACCCGTTGCCAACGCCACTGGTCACAATCGCGTTGTTCATGATCCCGATGGCCGTCAACAGGATCGCTGTCATGACTGCAGACCGGATACCACTGGCTAAGGCCTCAGAAATCTTCCCGATACCCATATCGACAGGTTTGAATGACCCTTTCGTGGTGAGCCGCGCCAGAATGCTTGTGACCCAGGACGTCACGATCACTGCGGCAATCGCCCAACAAGCCGCATAGGCAGGTGTCACACCTGCCAGCAGCATCCAGATCATCACAGTCAGGGGGATCACAAAAACCAAACCGCCGGACACCAGTTTACCCTGGTCAACAGTCAGGTCCATCTCGGCACCCGCATCGTATTTGACAGCTTCGATGCGCACGATGAAGGCTACCGAAAGAAAGTAGAGAATGGCTGGTACGACAGACACGGCAACAATCGTGCCGTAGGGAATAGACGTATAGCTGGCCATAACGAAGGCGCCTGCACCCATGATCGGAGGCATCAACTGGCCCCCGGTTGAGGAAGCTGCTTCAACTGCAGCCGCAAATTGCGGGCGAAAGCCATTGGCCTTCATCAGCGGGATGGTGATGACCCCAGTGGACGCCGTATTGGCGATGGCGGACCCCGAAATAGTGCCCGTCAGGGCGGAAGAGATCACAGCCACAAACGCCGCGCCGCCCTTAATGCGGCCCGCGACAACTTTCGACAGTTCGATGACAAAGTTACTTGCACCTGAGACAACGAGGAACCCGCCAAAGATCATGAACAAAGTGATGTTTGTAACGGATATCTGCGCAAGGATGCCAAACATGCCTTCGTCGTTGTAAAGCGTGCGGAACAATACATCATCCAGCGGCAAGCTGGCGGCCCGAAAGACGCCGGGCATCATGGTGCCCAAAAACAGGATATAGCTGAGCGCAAGGACGATCAGAATGGGAATGACCCAACCGGCAACACGGCGCGACAAATCAATGCAGGCAAAGATCAACAGCAGGCCCGCAGCCCAGTCGGCAAATGTGAATTGCCATCCTTGGCCCGTCACAGCAAGCGATCTGTCGTACAGGCCCGATTCTGCATATGCGACCCAAAGCGCAGCGCCAGCCACCGCAAGACCATAAAGCGTATCTACAACCCAGGCCCAGGTTTCATCCGAGCGTTTGCCCCAAGGGCTGAGTGTGACAGAAGCGATGAAGGCAAAGCCCGCAAAGTGAATGGCGTTTTGCCACAGGCCCGGTTCAGTCAGGTAGACATTTGTCAGGATATGCCAGACCGCAAAGAACAGCGCGAAGATCAGGACAAACTGGCGTGGTCCCCACCTTCCTTTTGGCAAGTCAAATAGGGTGCCACGTCGTAACAGCGAAAAATCCGCTTCTTGAGTCATTTCAAAGTCCCCTCCCGGACGCTGAATAAACTGGGGCCGCCAAGATTCTGGCGGCCCCCATCCGAATTTTCGGGTTACTGCGCGATGAGATGTTCCGGGATATCCAGACCCATTTCGGTGTAATAACGCGCGGCACCGGGGTGCAGAGGCGCTGGCAGGCCAGCCATCGCTTTTTCTAAAGCCATTGCCTTGGTGGCAGGGTGGATCGACTGCAGGAAAGGCAGGTTTTCAAACATGGTTTTGGTCAGCATGTAGACATGCTCTTCGTTCACACTTGCATTCACCGCCAGGAAGTTGGGCTGTGCAATCGTGTGCACTTCCTTTTCCTGACCTGGATATGTGCCTGCCGCAATGGTGTAGGGCACCCAGAGGTTGCGACCATCGTCCATGGCCGCGGCTTCTTCTTCTGTCACGTCAAGGATAGTGAATTTGCCTTCGTTCGATGCCATCAGTTTGGTGATTGCACCCGTGGGCGGACCCGATGGAATACCAGCCGCAACCGCTTGACCATTGGCCAGCGCGTCGACTGTCGGACCGTATCCTGCATACACAAGCGTGAAGTCTTCCAGCTCAAGGCCCAGACCCGACAAAAGAACCTTGTTTGATCCCATAGTACCCGAGTTCTCTTTGCCCATGCCGACCGACATGCCTGTCAGAGACTTGAGATCAGACACCGTGCCGGTCGATACTTTGTCGATGGGAACAACGAACTGTTCCACGTTTTGCCAGAGCATCGTGACCGAGCGCAGGTTTGTTTGCGGTTCGCTGATTGGGCCAGTGCCTGTTACAGCGTAGGAACCGTAAAGGCCCTGCAAGATCGCGAAATCTGCCGTGCCAGCGGAAAGAGCCTGTACGTTTGCGCCCGAACCAGCCGAGTTCACTGCCGTCAGCGAGAAATCCTGCGTTGGCAGCAATTTGATCTTTGACAAGGTAGAGATCGCGGTGCCGACCGGGTGGTATGTGCCGCCCGTGGACGCTGTGTTCAATACATAGTCGGCGCTTTTCGCATAAGCACCTGTGGCTGTTGCAAGACCTGCGCCCAGGACAAGCGCTTTCAACATTTTCATCGGATTTCCTCCCTAGGATTCTGGTTCGAAAGTCGAACTGGTCCTTCATGGAGAAAGCCCGCGTTGCGCGGTATGAAGTAAATCGCCGATATGCAAAGATATTACCTGCGGTCTTCCGCAGGCTGCGGTCAGCCGCTTAAAAGAGCGTCTTTATCAAGTCCCAGTTTCACGATCTTCTCGTTCAGCGTCCGCCGTCCTATGCCCAGTAAAGCGGCAACATTGTCCATACGTCCATCTTCCTCTTTGATGGCGCGTCCGATCAGTTCCCGCTCGAATGCGGCCACTGCTTCGCGCAGCGTATCTGGGGCGGGTGGCTGAGAACTCTGAAGCGCGATGGCCCGGCGCACGGATCCACCTCCGCGCCGCTCGGCCAAGACCCGGCGCTCTGCCACGTTTTGCAATTCACGCACATTGCCGGGCCAATGATATGACATCAACGCCACAATATCATCGGGGGTGAGCTGCGGCGTTGGTAACTCGTAAAGCTGGCTGAGCCGGGCCATGTAGTGGCGGAACAATAGCAACACATCTTCCCCACGATCAGACAGGTTTGGAAGTGTGATCACCAAGGTATTCAGGCGAAAAAGCAAATCCCCGCGAAACCCCGAGCCCTCAGCGTCTGACAAAATGCCTTCGGTAGCGGCACTTATGACGCGCAGATCGACCGACTGCATCTGCGCATCTCCGATGCGCTGATATTGCTTGGTCTCGATTGCGCGCAGTAGTTTTGATTGCGTGTCAAAGGGCATCGAACCCAACTCGTCCAAAAACAATGTGCCACCGTTTGCGCCACTCATCAGCCCAGCTGGATTATCGCGTGTTCCAAAAACGGTTTCCTCGAAGCGTTCCGGCGGAATTGCGGCACAATTTACAGCGACAAAGGGGGCTGAGGCCGTTTCGCCCAGATCATGTAGGGCGCGTGCCACCAGTTCTTTGCCTGATCCGGTTTCACCAAGGATCAGCACACTTGCCTTGCTCGCGGCGAAATCAAAAACCATGTCTCTGACAGCAACGATCAGTGGACTGTTGCCTATCAGTATCCGCTCCAGATCTGTGAGTTCGGCCAACCGATCTTTGAGCATCGTGGTATTGTCTATCAGCTGCTTCATCTGGACAGCGTTCTTAAGTATTCCAAGCAATCGACGCGGCTCAAACGGCTTTTCGACGAAGCTGTAGGCCCCATCCTGAAGCGCCGCGACGGCCATCGGAATATCTCCATGCGCGGTGATCAAGATCACAGGAACCCGGCAGACATCCCGGACCTTCAGTTGAAACTCCAGACCGTCCATGCCGGGCATTCGAACATCACTCAGGATCGCATCGGGCTTGCCAGAACGCACCAAATCAAGCCCACGACGGCCGTCCTGAGCGATGAGGACTTCATAACCGGCACTCTCCAAAAGATGGGTCAGGGATGCACGCATCTCCCGATCGTCATCCACGACAAGTATCCGGGCCTTGTTCATTTTGCTTCTCCACTTGGTAGAACGGGCAGCGAAAAGACAAACTTCGCCCCCTTGGCAGACGGTTCAAGGGTCAATTCTCCACCGTGATCTTTGATAATCTCAGTTGCGATTGCCAGACCAAGACCCATCCCGATACCGGACGGCTTGGTACTAAAGAACGGCTCCTGAAGGTCCGCGAGATCAGCCCCGTCAACGCCCAGACCGTTGTCGGAGATCCGGACCTCAATGCGGTTATTCGCAGATGTCACTCCAACGCTGACCTCGGGGCTGGGTTCGTTTTCAACTGCATGTAAGGCGTTGGTCAGCAGGTTGGTAAGCGCCTGTTCCAACATCACCTTGTTTGCCTGCACCACAGTGGGTGACACCAAAGGCGTGACGCGCAAGGTAACGCCTGCGGTCTCAAAATCGGCATGTAGAAGATTCTCGACCTCGCCAAGTATGTCAGCAAAATCGACGCGCACTTTGTCATCTGTCTTCCCGCGGGCGAAGTATCTGAACTGTTTTGTTATGGCTTCCATCCGCTCGACAAGCTTGTTCAGGCTTTTGGCGGTGCTGGGCGACGTGATTTCGCCGCCAATCTCTGCGGCTGCAAGATGGTTGCGGAAGGCGCTGATTGGCTGACCCAATTCATGTGTGACGGAGGCTGCAAGCTGCCCAAGTGCTGACAACTTTGCACTCCGCGCGAGCTCGGCTTGCGCCTGCTCAAGTTGGCGATTTGTCCGTGCTAGTGCCATGCGTCGGCGCTCTGAGGCGGCGAATGCCAGAGCTATTCTGCGTGAGCGCAGGAACGTTGCGAAGCCTACCAATAGTGCAATCATGCTTCCAAACAATATCGTTGTCACAATGGTTTGACGTGTGACCTTGGATTCCGGTTGCAGATAGACCACTGACCAGTCCCGCCAATCCGCCTGTCCCCTTGCTGCAATGTACGTAGTCCCTTCGATCGCGATGTTTGTGTCGCCGCTTTCGGCCCAATCTAGGTGCAAGAGCGGTTCGTTCCCGAATTGTCGACTTTCCAGGATCGTCTGTCGGACGTCGGGCGTAAGGTCAGTGATAGGTCGATAAAGCCAGTCCGGGTTCGAGGAGAGAACAATGATGTTGTCTTTGTTAATTGCAACGACCGTCTCAGCGCCGCGCTCCCAAGAGCGCTGCAATTCACTGACATCAAGCTTGATGGCAATAACGCCTTGTTGTGACCCTGAGGCAAAGGCCACTGGCTCGGCAACAAAATACCCAGGCCGTCCCGATGTCGCTCCGATCGCAAAATAGTCACTGCGCTGACCCGCAAGTGCTTCTTTGAAATATGGTCTAAACCCATAGTTCTGCCCAAGAAAGCTGTTCGGCAACCCTGCGTTTGATGCCGCCAGCACCACTCCCGAGCTATCCATCAAATAGATCGCTTCAAGTTTTGCCTGCTTGGCGAGTTGCGAAAGCCGAACACTGGTTTCTGGTTCTACGGCGCCAGGGTTCAGGACGCTGGAATAGCGTGGATCTCCTGCCAACACGAAAGGCATGTGTTGGTGCTGCCGCAACGTTTCATTCAAGGAACGCAGGTACAGCTCCATCCGGTTGGAGGCCGCCACTGTTTCAAGCCGTTCAAAATAGCGATGTGCTCCGAGAAAAGTTGCCAGGGTTGCGATTGCGACCGTCGCGATCAAAGCGCCCATGACGCTTTTGCGCATGTGCCCGTTCGGATTTCCAATGTCGGTCTCTTTCATCAAACGCCCTCCCTGATGAACACTGTGGTACGGGACGATGCTGGGTGTAAATGGCGCGAATAGGCGTCGGATTTTCGTGTCTGCGGATTTCCGCAGGGCATCCTAACTGAGACGAGCGTCTGTCGTTATCAAAGGAAATGACCACAGAACAGATGGTTTAGGCCGAGAATAGAGGTCAAAAACAGACCCCGTAAACGTTGTGCCGGATGTTCAACTTGCCCCGCAACTTGCTGATATAACGTGATATTATC
>JBAUHP010000228.1:0-5982 GCA_049680345.1 Albidovulum sp.
AAGCCATGGCGATGCAACCGAACCTCATAGCGGGCGCTTTGGTTGCGCTGACGTGAGCAGGAATTGGAAAACATGCGCTTGCTCCAGATCATATAGGCCAGAAGTGCAAGGCCGAGGGGCCAGAAAACGATAAAGCCAAGGACCATGGCGGCGATCCAGGCGCCTTTCCCGCGATCGTCTAGCCATGTTTCGGCCCTTGAAGGCCAAGCGGTGACAGTGGACATGAAGAACCTCCGTTGATTGATGTGAATGCCGTTCACATTACCAAGATTGGCATTGTTGATGGCTTCGTCAAGGGGGTATGTAAATATATTTAACATAGATTTCGAAAAACGCGGGTTGCATGGCTTTTCCGGCTTTGGCGGATGAAGGCCGCTTCACAAGCACCGCGAAGGACCGCTACTATCGGCGCCATGAACTTTGCATCCCGCCTGACCCGTTGCCCGATTGTCTATGACCCCGACCGTGCCAATGATCTGCGCGCCCGGGTTTCGCATCTTGCCCCCGAATTGCGTGCGCTGCTGGAAGGGGCGGCTGGAACAAGCCCTTACCTCGCCAGTCTTATAACGCGCGAGGCGGATTGGCTGGAACAGGCCATGGATATCGGCCCGGAGGCGGCGCTGGATGATGAGCTGGACAGACTGACCGGCCAAAGCTCGGATGATTTGGGGCCGATGCTCAGGCAGGCCAAGGCGCGGGTGGCGCTTTTGACCGGGCTGGCCGATCTGGGCGGGATCTGGTCGCTTGAAGAGGTAACCGGCGCCCTTAGCCGTCTTGCCGATGCGGCCGTTCACCACGCGGTTGTGGCGCTGACCGCGGATGAGATCCGGCGAGGGAAACTGCCCGGTGCCACGCCCGATGATGCCCAAACGGCGGGCGGGCTGGTCGCCCTTGCCATGGGCAAGATGGGGGCGGGGGAGTTGAATTATTCTTCCGACATCGACCTGATCTGTTTGTTCGATGAAACCCGCTACGATCCGGGGGATGTGCAAGAGGCGCGGGCATCTTTGATCAAGGTCGTGCGGCGTCTGGCCTCGATGCTGTCGGATCTGACCGCTGAGGGCTATGTCTTTCGCACCGATCTGCGGCTTAGGCCGGATGCGGCGGTCACGCCCGTTTGCATCTCGATGGCGGCGGCCGAAGCCTATTATGAGGCGCAAGGCCGCACATGGGAACGCGCGGCCTTCATCAAGGCGCGCGCCTGTGCCGGTGATATCGCGGCGGGCGAGCGGTTCTTGGCGACGCTTACACCTTTCGTGTGGCGCCGCCATCTGGATTTTGCGGCCATCCAAGATGCGCATGACATGCGGCTTCGCATTCGCGAACACAAAGGCCTGCACGGGCCGATCGTGCTTGAAGGCCATAATATGAAGCTGGGGCAGGGCGGCATTCGGGAGATAGAGTTTTTCACCCAGACCCGTCAGCTTATCGCCGGTGGCCGCGATCTTGATCTGCGGTCGCGGGCCACGGTGCCGGGGCTGCTGGCGCTTGCGTCCAAAGGCTGGGTGGCGCCGGAAATTGCCGAAGAACTGGCCGATCACTACCGCGCCCACCGCGAGGTTGAACACCGCGTGCAGATGGTCAATGACGCCCAGACCCATGATTTGCCGACAACGCCCGAGGGCTTCGACCGCTTGGCGCGGATGATGGGGCATGGCGACACGCAGGCATTCAAAAAGGCCCTGCACATCCGGCTTCAGCGGGTGGCAGAATTGACCGAAGAGTTCTTCGCGCCGGGGGATGTGCGCGACGCCCCGACAATGTCACCCGAGATGCACGAAATCGTCGATGGCTGGCGTTCATACCCGGCTTTGCGGTCTGCCCGCGCCGTCACGATCTTCAAGCGTGTGCAGCCCGAAGTGCTGAGCCGCCTCAACCGCGCCGCCAACCCGCATGAGGCGTTGCGCCAGTTTGATGGCTTCCTTAAGGGTCTGCCGACCGGGGTGCAGCTGTTTTCGCTGTTCGAGGCCAACCCCCAGCTGATCGACCTTATCGTCGATATCTGTGGCACAGCGCCGGGCCTTGCGGCCTATCTGTCGCGCAATGCCGGGGTTTTGGATGCGGTGCTGGGGGGCGCGTTTTTTGCGCCATGGCCGGGGCGCGCAGAGCTGACCCGGCGCCTTGCCAGCCATCTGGCCGAGTTCGCCGGTTACGAGGCCAAGCTTGATGCCGCACGGCGCTGGGTCAAGGATTGGCATTTTCGCATCGGCGTGCATCACCTGCGCGGCTTGATCGATGCGGGGCAGGCGGGCAAGGAATATGCCGATCTTGCAGGCGCCGCCCTTGCCGCGGTCTGGCAGCCGTGCTTGGCGGAATTTGCCCGCAAACACGGGGCCCCGCCGGGGCGCGGTGCGGTGGTTTTGGGGATGGGGTCGCTTGGGGCGGAGCGGTTGAATGCGGCCTCGGACCTTGATCTGATCGTCATCTATGACGCCGAGGGCATCGATGCCTCTGACGGGCCAAGGCCACTGGCGACCCGGCCCTATTTTGCCCGACTGACCCAGGCCTTCGTGACAGCCCTTAGTGCCCCGATGGCCGAGGGTCGGCTTTATGAGGTGGATATGCGCCTGCGCCCCTCGGGGCGGCAAGGGCCGGTGGCGACCTCGCTGCGCTCGTTCCTTGATTACCAGATGGATGAGGCCTGGACATGGGAACATCTGGCGCTGACGCGGGCGCGGGTTGTGGCGGGCGACCCCGCCCTTGGCGATGATGTCGAAGCCGCACGCCAAGCGGTGCTGGCGGCCAAGACCGATCCGGACAAGGTTATGGCGGATACCGCCGACATGCGCGCGCGCCTTTTCGCAGCCAAACCCGCCGATGGCCCGTGGGAGGTCAAGATCGGCCCCGGTCGTTTGCAAGATATCGAGTTGTTTGCGCAGTCTTGCGCACTTCGCGCCGCCGATCCAGCCCGAAAGGTTGAAGCGCAGCTGCGCGCAGGCGTGCGCGCGGGATGTCTTGGCAAGGCGGATGAGGCGGCTTTGCTGGTGGCCTTCCGTCTGTTCTGGCGCCTTCAGGCCGGCTGGCGGCTTTTGACCGATAAGGCCCTTGATATGGAGGCAATCGGTGACGGTGGGCGGGCATTTTTATTGCGAGAGACGGATATGTCGGATCTTGCTATGCTTCAGTCGCAATTGAGGGGGCATATTTCGGCGGTTACAGAAATCGTTTCCCGAGGGTTGCGCAAGACTGAAACATAGATCTTGCACGATGACGGCGCGAAACCTGGATCAGTTGGATGGCGAGGAAAGTCATGGAAATGTCACTGGCAGACCCTAAGGGGTTGATCCGCGAAAGTTATGTGATCGAGGGGATCAAGGCATCGGAATGCCGGTCAATCTTTCTCGATTGGGCGCTAAGCCTCAAGCCCGGCACCGATCTTGTCGAAGCCGCACGGGTGTTGGTGGCGCATTACGCAATGCCAGCCCCCGACCATCCGATGAGCCCGATTTTGACCGAAGGGCTAAGAGCCCCGCAAACGCCGTCTCGGCGCGGGGGAAGAGCGGCAAGACTGGCGAATGAGGCCTGAGCCGATTTTAGGGCCGATCAACCGCTGGGAAGGGCTGCGGCCGCTTCGGCCAGGGCCGTGATTGCCGCCCAATCACCATTGGCCACAGCCTGCGCCGGTGCGACCCAGCTGCCGCCAACGCAGATGACGTTCTTGAGGCCGAGATACCCCGCGACATTGCCAAGATTGATCCCGCCGGTGGGGCAAAACCGCACCTGCGGTATCGGCGCGCCGATGGCCTTGAGTGCTGCCGCCCCGCCTGCGCTTTCGGCGGGGAAGAATTTTTGCACCGTATAGCCCTTTTCCAACAAAATCATCACCTCGGTCGCAGTTGCAGCACCGGGCAAAAGCGGCAAGCCTTCATCCTCGCAAGCGGCGATCAATCTATCGGTGGCACCCGGCGATACGCCGAATTTCGCCCCGGCGCGGCTGGCCGCCTTGACATCGGCGGGCGTCAGCAATGTGCCCGCGCCAACCATGCCGCCCGGCACCTCGGCCATCGCGCGGATGGCGTCCAATGCGTTTGGGGTGCGCAAGGTCACCTCTAGCGCGGGCAGGCCGCCTGCAATCAGCGCGCGTGCCAGATCGGCCGCACAGGCCGCGTCATCAATAACCAGTACCGGCACGACCGGGGCCAATAGGCAGATGGTGGCGGCAAGGCGGCTTTGCTCGGCTGGGGTCATGTGGCTGGGCCTTTCAGTGGTGCATTATCGGTGTCAGACAATCAGCGATGCGCCGGTATCGGCGGAACCGGCATGCGCGCGAAAGGCTGCAAAAAGCTCGCGCCCGCAGCCCTCTTCATTGGCCGAAAGGTCGGGCATTTCCAACGGGCGGTCCGCAAGATCGGGCACCAATGCTTCAAGCGTGCCTGCGACTGCATCAACACGGATTATATCGCCGTCTCGCAAACGGGCCAAGGGGCCACCACAGGCGGCTTCGGGGCTTACATGGATGGCGGCGGGCACTTTTCCAGACGCACCAGACATGCGCCCATCGGTGACCAGCGCCACCTTCAGCCCCCGATCTTGCAACACGGCCAGTGTCGGCGTCAGCGAATGAAGTTCCGGCATCCCATTGGCGCGCGGCCCCTGAAAGCGCACGACAACCACCGTATCTTCGGTGAATTCACCGCGTTGAAATGCGGCGCGAACGTCGGTCTGGTCGTGAAAGATCCGTGCGGGCGCTTCGATGATCTGACGTTCGGGTGCGACGGCGGACACTTTCATCACCCCGCATCCCAGATTTCCGGCAAGCTGCTTAAGCCCCCCGGAGGGTTGGAATGGCGCGCTGGCTGGCCGCAAGATTTTGTCGTTAAGGCTGCTGGCCGGGCCACCAACCCAACTTAAGACCCCATCCGTCAGCTTTGGTTCCTTGGTGTAATGGTCAAGGCCCGAGCCTGTGACCGTCATTGCATCGCGGTGCAAAAGACCCGCGCCCAGCAACTCACCAATCATATAACCAAGCCCGCCTGCGGCGTGGAAATGGTTCACATCGGCCAGACCGTTTGGATAGACCTTGGCCATCAGGGGCACGGCCTCCGAGAGTTCGGCGAAATCTTCTAGCGCCAGCAAGACACCCGCCGCGCGTGCCATTGCGGGCAGATGCAAGACGAGGTTGGTAGAGCCGCCAGTGGCCATCAGCCCGACGATACCGTTCACAAAGGCGCGTTCGTCCAAAATATGCCCGACGGGGCGATAATCATTGCCCAATGCGGTGATTTGGGTGGCACGTTCAACGGCGGCGATGGTCAGCGCTTCGCGCAGGGGCGTCGCGGGGCTGACAAAGCTGGCGCCCGGCAGATGCAGCCCCATGAATTCCATCAGCATCTGATTGGTATTGGCGGTGCCATAAAAGGTGCATGTGCCGATACCGTGGTATGAGGCCATCTCGGCTTCCATCAAAGCTTCGCGCCCGACTTCGCCGGATGCGAATTTTTGGCGGACCTTGGCCTTTTCATCATTGGGCAGGCCCGAGGACATCGGGCCCGAGGGTATGAAAACCGCGGGCAAATGGCCAAAGGTGGCCGCCGCGATGATCATGCCGGGCACGATCTTGTCGCAAATGCCAAGGAAAACGGCGGCGTCATAGGTGTTGTGGCTTAGGGCCACCCCTGCCGAAAGCGCAATCACATCGCGCGAAAACAACGACAGTTCCATCCCCGCGCGTCCTTGGGTGACACCGTCACACATCGCAGGCACCCCGCCTGCAACCTGTGCGGTGGCCCCCGCATGCCGCGCGGTTTCGCGAATAAGTGCTGGGTAATTCTCATAAGGCTGATGCGCCGAAAGCATATCGTTATAGGCGGTCACAATGCCAATATTTGGCGCGCGCGCTTGGGAAAGGGTCGCCTTGTCATCGCCCATCGCGGCATAGGCATGGGCTTGATTGCCACAAGAAAGATGCGCGCGGGCAGGGCCTTCACTGGCGGCGGCGGCGATCTTGCGCAAATAGGCGTCGCGACTTTGCTGCGATCTGGC
>JBAUHP010000229.1:0-10446 GCA_049680345.1 Albidovulum sp.
GCGTTTGGCCAAGTATTTCCCCGACGAAACCTTTGATCTGACCTCGCATGGCTGATCCGGCGCATCTGTTTGATCTGCGCGGTCGTGTGGCTTGTGTGACCGGGGCCAGTTCTGGCCTTGGTCAACACGCCGCAACGATCCTTGCCGCGGCGGGTGCGCGCGTGGTCGGGGTCGCACGGCGCGCCGATGCGCTTGCCGATTGGGCCGCGCAGATGGGCCCAATGGCGGCGGCGGTCGCGGCGGATTTGTCCCGGCGTGATCAGATTACCGATATCGCCCGACAGATCGCCCAGCCATTCGGCCCCCCCGATATCATCGTGCATGCGGCGGGCATCAACACCCGCCAGATGGCCGATGACGTCACACCCGAAGGCTGGGATGCGACGTTAAACCTGAACCTCGCGGTGCCGTTCTTTTTGTCCCAAGCCCTCGTACCCGCAATGAAGGCCAAGGGCTGGGGCCGGATCGTGAATTTTGCTTCGCTACAGACCACCCGCGCCTTTCCCGGCGGCGTCAGCTATGGCGCGTCAAAGGCGGGGATTGCCCAACTTACCAGATCCATGGCCGAGGCTTGGTCGCCCTATGGCATCACCGCCAATGCCATAGGGCCGGGGTTTTTCCCCACCGAATTGACCGGCCCGGTCTTCGCAGACCCGGCGCTGGTCGCGCGCAATGCCGCACAGACCTGCATCGGGCGCAACGGCACCATGGCGGATATGGACGGGCCGATACTGTTTTTATGTACGCAAGCCAGTGCCTATGTGACCGGGCAGGTTCTGATGGTTGACGGAGGGTTTACATCGAAATGAAAGCGCTGGTTTACACGGCTGTCGAAACGCTTGGCTATATGGATGTGCCTGCGGCGGTTGCGGGGCCGGGGCAATCCTTGGTGCGGATCATGGCCTCGGGGATTTGCGGGTCTGACATGCATGCGTTCTTGGGCCATGATGAACGCCGGCCCGCGCCGCTGATCTTGGGGCATGAGGCGGCGGGCATTGTGGTCGGCGGTCCGGGCGACAGACGCCGGGTGACGATCAACCCATTGGTCACCTGCGGCAGGTGCGATGCTTGCGGCGCTGGCCGCGATAACCTTTGCCCCGAACGGCTGATCATCTCCATGCCGCCGCGCGAAGGCGCATTCGCGCAATATGTGGCCATGCGCCACGAAAATCTGGTCACCGTCCCGGACCATGTGCCGCTGGAACATGCCGCACTGGCAGAGCCTTTGGCCTGCGGCTGGCACGCATTACGTTTGGCGCATAAAGCTTTGGACCGGCCGATGTCCGGGGTTCGGTGCCTGGTGATCGGTGGCGGTGCCATTGGCCTTGGGGCCGCGCTGAGTGCGCATGCCTTTGGCGCGCGCGATATCACCGTCGTTGAACCAAACGACTTGCGCCGTGCGACACTTGACCGGATAGCGGGCTTTGTCACCGCGCAGACGCCGACCGGTCAGTTTGATCTGGTCATTGATGCGGTGGGCTATGCCGCCACCCGCGCCGATGCCAGCGCCTTTGCCCGCCCCGGCGGGGTGATCGCCCATATCGGATTGGGCGAGGCTGCAGGCGGTTTGGACATCCGGCGCATGACTTTGCAAGAGATCACGTTTTTCGGCACCTATACCTATACCGCCGAGGATTTCCGCGCGACGGCGCAGGCCATATTCGACGGCGCGTTCGGCCCGCTTGACTGGATTTCCACGCGGCCTTTGTCCGAAGGCCAGCAAGCGTTTCACGACATACGCGGCGGCAAAGTGGCCGCACCCAAGATCATTCTCATCCCCGACCACGAGGAGTAAACTTTTGTCGATAAGTAAGAAAATCGTCGATGACTTCATTGCCAACGATGTCTCTTTTGTCACCACCGTGCCATGCAAACAGCTGGCAGGTGTGATCGAAGAGGTCGAGGCGCGGCCAGAGATTTTTCACATCCCGTCCAACAAAGAGGACGAAGGAATGGGGCTTTGCGCCGGTGCGTTCATGGGCGGCAAACGCCCTGCGATCATCATGCAAAACACTGCGATCGGGGTGACGATCAACACATTGGCCACGCTGATCCAATACTACCGGATGCCCTTGCCGATGCTGATAAGCTACCGGGGCGAATTGCGCGAACCGGTCGCTTGTCAGGTTGAGATGGCGGTACATACCAAAGCACTGTTGGCGCAGATGAACATTCCAGCCTATCACTTTCACAAGGAAAGCGACGCGGATGAATTGGACGCCATCTTGAAATACACATTCATGTGCAACAAACCCGTCGCGATCTTGACCGACGCATCCTTCTGGGGAGGCTATGGAGACCAATGATCCGTTCTGAAATTCTGCGCGAGATTGCGCCAATCCTGCGTGACCAACTGGTCATTTGCAACATCGGTCTGCCCAGCCAAGAGCTGCATATGATCGACGATCAGCCCACTAATTTTTATATGCTGGGCACGATGGGGCTGTCCTCATCCATCGGTCTGGGTCTGGCGCTGGCACAGCCCAAAACCGTGATCTCGATTGACGGCGACGGGTCGGTCTTGACCAATCTTGGCACCTTGCCGACCATCGCCAATAACGTGGCCGATAATTTTGTGCTGCTGATCATCGACAACGGATCCTACGGCTCTACCGGCGATCAACCGACCTACGCGGGCAAGAAAACCTCGCTGACGAAAGTGGCCAAGGCTTGCGGCTGCGAAAACGTGGTCGAATGCAAGGATGTCGATACCGGCAAGGTCTTGCAAGCAGCCATCGACAGCAAGATGATGACCGTCATCGTCAGCAAATGCGACAGCGGCAATATCAAACTGCCGGTTATTACCAAGGACCCCGTCGTGATCCGTGACCGGTTCATGAAGGCGGTTGCAAGCTAACCGATGGGGTCAGGTATAAATTCCAGCGCAGACGCGCGGCGCATCGCGCGCCGCCGTCTGCCTTGGATGGTGTTTGACTATATTGATGGGGCCGCTGGCCAGGAAACCGGGGCCGCGCATAACCGCGCGGCCTTCGACGCGCTGAGATTCCGCCCCCGCATCTTGCGCGATGTCAGCCAGCGGTCGCTGTCGGCATCCGTCTTTGGCCAAGCCACCCGCGCGCCTTTCGGGATCAGCCCGATGGGAATGTGCAATCTCGCCGCGCCCGGCGCCGATCTGATGCTGGCACGCCTTGCCGCGCGCGAGAAAGTGCCGCTTGGCGTCTCTACCGTGGCGTCAACGGCGATGGAGCCGTTGATTGAGGCGGCAGATGGCCATGCATGGTTCCAGCTTTACTTCAGCGGCGATGGCACGGGCACCTTCAAGCTGCTTGAGCGTGCAAAGGTGGCCGGATATCAAACGCTTGTATTAACCGTCGATGTGCCCGAGGTGGGCCGCCGCCCCCGCGAATTGCGCCACGGGTTTACCATGCCCTTTCGCATTGGCCCCCGCCAGTTCGTCGATTTCGCCATGCATCCGCGCTGGTCGTTGACCGCTTTGTTCAAGGGCCGCCCGCAAATGGCCAATTTCGAAATGCCCGGCTTTGCCTTTGACCGGACCGAAAGTCGGGCCAGGGCCAATTGGGATACCTTGGCCAAGCTGCGCGACAGCTGGCCGGGAAAGCTGGTGGTGAAGGGCGTTTTGGATAGCGAGGACGCCGCCGCACTCAAAGCCGCCGGTGTTGATGCTGTTCAAGTCTCAAGCCATGGGTCGCGCCAGCTTGAAAGCACCCCGGCACCAATCACGGCTTTGGCCAAAATCAGGGCAGCCGTCGGGCCGGATTATCCGCTGTTCTATGATACCGGGCTGCGTGGGGGCGAGGACGTCGTAAAGGCCTATGCGCAGGGGGCCGATTTCACGTTTTTGGGGCGCATACTGCAATTCGCCATTGCCGCCGAGGGTGAAGAGGGGCTGCGCAGATTATGGGAAGTTCTGTGTGCGGAAACCAGCATCACCCTTGCCCAAATCGGTGCGACATCCCTGAAGTCGGATGCCTTGGCCAACGACACTTCGATATGTGATCGGTGACTTCCCGACATCAGAAGCGCGCTGACGACAAAGCGGGTTTTTGCAACGCCACCTATTTTCTTGATCTTTCGTTCGGCTTTGATCGGCTGCTTCCAACGGCCGGGCTGGCTGGTCTATCAGCTGAAACGCACCCTTCGCTGGCCGTCCCCCCCAAACGCCTCTTGTTTCGCGGTCTTTGGGGGCGTCATAGCGAACCCCATACCGCACCTGCGGTTTGGTCGAAAATCGCTGTGTTCGACAAGGCAGAAATCGTCAGCTCCGTGCACCACTCATGATTGCCGACGGGCACCACCAACCCTGCGGCAAGTTCGGCTGAAATGGCGGTCTCGGGCATCCAGGCAAACCCACCACCTATCATCAAGCGCCGCTTGATCGTTTCGACCAGGCTGTCGACATAGATCGTCTCGGCGTCCAGCGGTTTTCGACCGATGGTGTTTTCAACGACCATGCCCAGAAAGGAAGTGCTTTCATAGGCCAGGTATGGAATAGGCGCGCCGCCTTGCTTGGCAAGATCCCAACCCATGGCGCGCGCAGGGCCGGTGGCGGCGACGGGTATCAGCCGGTCTGTCAAAAGGTCTTTTCGCGCGAATGCGGCTTCATCGATCATGGGCGAAACGGCGTGGTGGTAGTAGCACAACATTATGTCCACAGCGCCCTCGACCAGAAGTTCACAACAGGTACTCAGGGAATCGGAGATCACGCGGGTGTGCAGGTCCGGGATTTCGCTTTGCAGCCTTTCCAGGCGGGGTGCCAGAAAATTGACCGAGATCGTATGTAACGCAGAAAACCGGACGAACCGGCTGTCGCCTCTGTCCGCGTCACGGATCGACTGACGGGATTCCGAAAGTTGTGCTATCGCCGCCAAGGCGACGGGCAGAAACTGCCGCCCGGCCTCGGTAAGTTGGACGGGGTAAGTTGCGCGATTAACCAACGGCAACCCTACCCAACTTTCCAAGGCTTTGATTCTACGACTGAAAGCTGACTGCGTGATGTTACGCGCGTCCGATGCACGGGTGAAATTCAAGGTCCGGGCCAGACACTCGAAATCGCGCAGCCAATTCAAATCCAAAATGTGCTCCTGCAAGGCAAGAAAAGTGATGCATGGCAAGTATAGTTAAAATTATGCAAAAACAGAATAGTTTGATGAAATGTTCGAATTGGCGCCCGAACAATGTCTTGCCCTAGACTTCAGCCTAGAATCCGGTGGCCTGTCTGCATGTCAGCCTTCAGTCCGCTTTTGCAGCGCGTGGGGCAGATGGCTGCTGACCACTGGCCACGCACAAACCTGAAGACCAAAAAACGACGCCAAAACCCGGCGCGATTCAACAGAGGAGAAAGTCATGAAATCCAAGTCACAGACATTGGGCCTGGTGGCAGCGATCAGCATATTCGCGATGCCAGCCCTTGCGGCCGAAGAGGTCAAGATCGGAGTGCCGTCCTGGACAGGGGCGCAAGCGATTGCGCATCTTCTGGGCGCGGTGGTCGAAATGCGGATCGGCGGCAAGGTTGAATATGTGCCTGGCAACAATGCCACGATTTTTCAAGCGATGGACCAGGGCAAGGGCGACATTGATGTGCACCCCGACGTCTGGCTGCCCAACCAAGAGAGCTTTACCAAGAAATACGTTGATGAGGCGGGCACTGTCACGCTTTCCTCACATCCCTATGAGGGAAATCAGGGCTTTTGTGTTAGCGAGGCCTTTGGCGAAGCCAACAACATCACCGATATCGCCGATCTGGGGCGGCCGGACGTAGCTGCCTTGATGGATAGTGACGGGAATGGGCGCGGCGAGATGTGGATTGGGGCACCCGGTTGGGCCTCTGCCAATGTCAACGAAGTCAAAGTGCGCGATTACGGCCTGTCGGACTTTATCGAACCGGTGCGTGCCGAAGAAAGCGTGAAAACCGCGCGGATCAAAGACAGCATCGCCAAGGGCGAAGGCTACGCGTTCTACTGCTACAAGCCGCATGCGGTTTGGTACATGTTCGACGTCAAGATGCTGACCGAACCGGCATTTGACCCTGAAAAATACGTG
Source organism: Albidovulum sp. (assembly GCA_049680345.1). Classification (GTDB taxonomy): domain Bacteria; phylum Pseudomonadota; class Alphaproteobacteria; order Rhodobacterales; family Rhodobacteraceae; genus TMP-24. Next base: position 6,022 of record JBAUHP010000229.1, read on the forward strand.
ATGATCCAACCTTCGGATGACCCGGATTGGTACGACAAATCCATGGTCGCTTCGAAAGACGCCTTAAAAGACGTGCAAATTGCTTGGTCAAACTCATTGGTCGATCGCTCGCCTGCGATTGCGGAATTCTTTGCCAATTTTGAACTGACGGCCGATGATGTGTCGGGGTTTGCCTTCGAGATCAGCGGCCAGGGCCGTGATCCGGCTGAAGTGGCGCGCGAATGGGTTGAGGCCAACCCCGCGCGTGTTGATGGCTGGCTGGGTCTCTGACCCCGATCCCTGAAACCAAATCAAGGCGGCCCCCTGCGAACGGGGCCGCCTGAACACAACCGGCCCCAAACCGGGACCGTTGGGGGCGCATATGGTCGATGATACAGTCGTCAAGATTTCGAATGTCTGGAAGATATTCGGAGCTGATCCCGAAGCCGCGCTAAAGGCGATCCGTGATCGTGGGCTGAGCAAAGCCGAGGTGCTGAGCGAATTCAACTGCGTTGTCGGCGTTGCTGATGTCAGCCTGTCAGTCAAGCGCGGCGAAATCTTCTGCATCATGGGGCTTTCGGGCAGTGGTAAATCCACATTGGTGCGCCACTTCAATCGGCTGCTGGAGCCCACCGCCGGCAAGATAGAGATCCAAGGCACGGATGTCATGGCGCTTGGCACGAAAGAGCTTCAGCAGTTTCGCAACAACAAGATCGGCATGGTTTTTCAGAACTTCGCGCTGATGCCGCACCGCTCTGTTTTGGACAATGTGGCTATGCCGCTGGAAATCCGGCAGGTCAGCAAAAACGAACGTATGCGTCAGGCTGCGGCGATTTTGGATATCGTAGAGTTGGGGGCATGGGGCGCGAAATTCGCGCACGAATTGTCAGGCGGTATGCAGCAGCGTGTGGGACTTGCCCGGGCGTTGGCGGCCAACCCGGACGTTTTGCTGATGGACGAGCCGTTTTCAGCACTCGACCCGCTGATCCGGCGGCAGTTGCAAGATGAATTCATCCGGCTCAGCAAGATACTGAAAAAGACCACGATCTTTATCACTCATGACCTCGATGAAGCCGTGCGTATTGGCAACCGGATCGCGATCATGCGCGATGGCAAGGTGGTGCAGATTGGAACTGCCGAGGAGATCGTCATGAACCCCGCTGACGACTATGTGGCTGATTTTGTGGCAGGTATCTCGCGGCTCAAGGTCGTGCGCGCCCATGCTGTGATGCAGCCCATTGATCGGCATGTCGCGGCCCACGGCCCACTTTCTGCCGACGCCCCGCGCGTCAATGAAGGTGAGAACCTCAGCACGATGATCAATCTGGCGATCACTAACGAAAGTGCCATTCTGGTCGAAAACGGGGGCGTAGATGTTGGTGTAATCACCCGCGCCGATCTGTTGCGCACCGTGATCGAAGGGACCGAAGTATCATGAGTTCACCTGATGCGAACCCAGATGGTGTAAACCCGCTGGAAGACACCGAAAGTGCTGCGGCCTTGGCCTATGCTGAAGAGCGACGCGAAAACATACGCGCCTTTGTGCGCACCAGCCCCAACTATTACATCAAAAATTTCGACAAGATTGGCGCGTCGTCCCGGTTCACACCGACATTCAACGTGATGGCCGGAATATTTGGACCAGTGTGGTTTGGAGCAAGGGGGTTATGGACATGGGCCTTGCCGTTCTTGATCCTCGAAACGCTGGCCTTTGTTCGGATTTCGCGTGGGTTATTCGGTGATCTGGCCGCTGATGCGATGGCGCGGATTGCGTCAATCGAAGGCACGCTGGAGCTGCGCAGGCAGCAATTGGCCGCCGCGATCGAAAGCAATTCCGACAAGATTGATGTCTATCGCCGAACCGTCGAATCCCTGGAGGAGAACATTGGCGGCATCCGTGCCGAGGCCGACGCGCTTGCTGCTCAGGGTTCCTCCATCGTGTTATCAGGCATTGCTATCTTGCTTGTGGCCAAGGCGGTGCAGTCACTGGTGGCCAACTGGGCGCTTGAGGCGCGGTTTTCGGACTGGCTGTCAGACCGGTCGGTCCGATCAGCGATGCCCGCGACCCATATCGTATTCAGCGCGATCTTTATGGCGTTGATCGCATCGGCTGCCATGATGCATTACAGTTTCCCCGATCGGTTTTCATTGCTCAGTGCCTTTCCGACAGACCCGGACATTCGCCTGACCGGCATTACCTGGGTGGAGGATTTCATTGCCTTTTGCGTCCGCAACAGCGAACCCTTCTTTGACGCGCTGACATATGGCATCCGGACGTTGCTTGATGCGCTGGAGGTTGTTCTGGTTCAGACCCCCTGGATCGTGATCGCCAGCCTTATCGTGCTGTTGACCTGGCTGACGGCGGGTATCCGCACCGCAATCTATTCTGGGGCCTTTTTGACCTATATGGGGCTTTTGGGGTTTTGGGAGGCGGCCATGACCACGCTTGCCTTGCTGGGCACGGCTGCGTGCCTGTCGATCCTGATCGGTATTCCCTTGGGCATGTTTGCAGCACGGCGGCCACGGTTTTATGCCTTCATCCAGCCGATCATGGATTTCATGCAGACCATGCCCGCCTTTGTCTTCATGGTTCCTGTGATCGCGTTTTTTGGCGTGGGTAAACCGGCGGCGGTGGTGGTTACAATGATCTTTGGTGGCACACCGGTGGTGCGCCTGACGGTCTTGGGTCTGCGCGGCGTACCCGAAAGCGTCCGCGAGGCCGCAGTCAGTTTCGGCGCCAACAAGTGGTATCTTCTCACCAAGGTCGACTTGCCTCTGGCCAGCCCGTCGATCCGCGCTGGCATCAACCAAACCATCATGCTGTCGCTTGCGATGGTTGTTGTGGCCTCGCTTATCGGTGCCAAGGGGTTGGGCGAAGATGTGCTGGAAGCCCTGCAATATGCAAATGTTGGCCAGGGCATTCTGGCTGGCTTCGCCATCTTGTTTTGCGCCATGATACTTGACCGTATCGTGCAAGGTGGCCGCGAATGATACCCGTCGTTTTTGTCCATGGTTTCATGGGCGGCAGTCGGCAATGGCAGGGGCAGGCCAAGGCCCTCGCCAATCGATTCAACGTTATAAGCGTGGACTTGCCGGGATTTGGCGAGAATGCACATGTAGAGGCGCTGCACAGTATTTCAGACTATGCCATGTGGGTGCTGAATTTACTAAGCGTGCGCGGCATCAATCGGTTTCATCTGATAGGCCACTCGATGGGCGGGATGGTCGTGCAAGAGATGGTCGCATCTGCACCAGAACGCATCGCGCAGCTTGTACTTTATGGCACCGGTGCGACTGGGGTCTTGCCGGGCCGGTTCGAGACAATTGAAACCTCGAAACGCCGCGCCATCGCTGACGGACCACGCGTCACGGCAAGGCGGATCGCTGCGACGTGGTTTTTGAGGCAAGAGGCGGCAGAGGCCTATGAGGAATGCGCCGCAATCGCCGAAAAAAGTAACCTGCCGGCCATCCTTGCCGGCCTCGATGCCATGAATGGATGGAGCGGAGCGGAGCGTCTTGCCGAATTTCGTGTCAAAGCGCTGGTGGTTTGGGGAGACCGCGACCGCACCTACAATTGGAGCCAGACCCAACAGTTGTGGCATTCAATCTCGGGGGCAAGTCTGGCAGTGATCCCGGATTGCGCCCATGCAGTGCATTTGGAAAAGCCGGAACTGTTTAACAAGGTACTAGAGGATTTCCTGAGCCCTGAGGTGTGATCTTCGCCGCCGCATTTCGCCCAATCAAGATGGCGCCGTATTCGACGCCCGACCTTGCGATCCGGCGAACAGGTCTTTCTTGCGCCCAATGGCGACGGACCGCATCGCCCGCTCGGCGGTGTTGTTGTCCTATTGGTCTGGCGTGTGGCAATCGGCGGTGCGCTTGTCGGCCAGCTTCACCGCGCTGTGCGCAGGCTTTGCGCCATCGGTAAAAGCGCGTCCTGCCGATCCCGAAGTAGCGGCACGTCGTGGCAACCTGCCCGACCTCCTCGGCATATCGAAGTATCCGCAATCTGCGCTAAACCTCGCGTTGATCCTTGGTTAGTGAACATCTCCTTCGCCCGGAACCTCCGAGTTTAATGAAAATGTTCCGCGACTACCGGCATTCCTACACAGCAGACTGAGCGGTTCTGGTGGAACAGATTTGCCCCGATGTTTGCATCCGGTATCCGCAGGCGAAAGCGAGACGGTTGAACGACCGAAACGGCAGTTACCAGCCGCCTTCCGCGCGTCTGTCGTAGCGTTCGCCGCCCAGATTGAAGACCAAAAGCTTGCGTTCGGTGAAGGTCTCCAAGAACCATTGTGACAATTCGCGGCCAACACCTGACTGCCCGGTACCGCCAAAGGGTGCCAATTGATCCCAATAGTTCGAGGTCTCATTGATATTCACCGTGCCATGCGGCAAGGCCTCGCCCACGCGCCAGGCGGTTGCCAGATCGCGGGTCCAAAG
>JBAUHP010000230.1:0-2921 GCA_049680345.1 Albidovulum sp.
TGCCCAATCATCTGCATGTCGAATGGGTGCAAAGGGCGGCGCGGGCGGGCAAACATGTGCTGTGCGAAAAGCCCATCGCGATGAAGGCCGCAGAGATTGACGCGCTGATCGCCTTGCGCGACGAAACCGGCCTTTTGCTGACCGAGGCCTATATGATCGTCCATCACCCGCAGTGGCAACGCGCGCGCGCTTTGGTGACTGAGGGCGCGATCGGCCGGATTTTGCACGCCGATGCGGCCTTCAGCTATGACAATCGCGCCGATCCGGGCAATATCCGCAACCGCCCCGAAACCGGCGGCGGATCTATCCCTGACATCGGGGTTTATGCTTATGGATCAGTGCGTTGGGTCACCGGGGCAGAGCCGGTCGATCTGCAGGCGCGCATCACTTATGAAAACGGCGTCGATGTTTTCGCGCAGCTTTGGGCGGATATGGAAGGGCCAAACGGGCGCTTCACCTATGGTGCTATGACATCCATGCGCCTGCCAAACCGGCAAGAGGTGGTGTTTCAGGGCGAGAGGGGCCTGATCCGCATGACCGGCCCCTTCAACGCGGGGCTTTTCGCCGAGGCGCAACTGCATATGCTGCGCCCCGGACAGCCCGACCATATTGAGCGTTTCCCCGGCGTGCGGCAATACCGCAATCAGCTCGAAGCCTTCGGCAAAAGCCTGCGCGAAGGCGCGCCTTACGGCTGGACGCTGGAAGATGCCAAAGGCACGCAAGCGATGATCGACATGGTGTTTGCGGCCGCGAAGAAGCCCTGATGGGGGGCGCTTAGCCCTCCATCGCTTCCAATTCGTCGATCATGGCGGCGATCATCGACAGGCCCTTATCCCAGAACTTCGGATCTGACGCGTCAAGCCCGAACGGGGCTAGCAATTCCTTGTGGTGCTTTGATCCGCCGGCCTTCAGCATCTCGAAATACTTCTCTTCGAAGCCCGGCAGACCCTCTTCATAAACCGCGTAAAGCGCGTTCACGAGGCCGTCCCCGAAAGCATAGGCATAGACGTAGAAGGGGGAATGGACGAAATGCGGGATATAGGACCAAAACGTCTCATATCCGGGCATGAATTCAAACACCGGCCCCAGACTTTCGCCCTGAATGCTCATCCACAGCGCGTTGATATCCTCGGGCGTCAGCTCACCCTCGGCGCGGGCGGCGTGAAGTTTGCATTCGAAGTCATAAAACGCGATCTGGCGCACCACGGTGTTGATCATGTCTTCGACCTTACCGGCCAGCAGGGTCTTGCGTTCGCTTTGATCCTTGGCATTGGCCAAAAGCTTGCGGAAGGTCAGCATTTCGCCAAAGACCGATGCGGTTTCGGCCAAAGTCAGCGGGGTATTGGCCAACATCTCGCCTTGCGGGGCCGCCAGAACCTGATGCACGCCGTGGCCAAGTTCATGCGCCAGCGTCATCACATCGCGGGGTTTGCCAAGGTAGTTGAGCATCACATAGGGGTGCACATCGGTGACCGTGGGGTGCGCAAAAGCACCGGGCGCCTTGCCGGGTTTGACGGCGGCATCGATCCAGCCCTTGTCGAAGAACGGTTCGGCCAGTTTGGCCAGATCGGGCGAAAAGGCGGCATAGGCGGATGAAACGGTCTCGCGCGCCTCGGTCCAGCCCACAAGGCGTTCTTTTTCGGCGGGCAGGGGGGCGTTGCGATCCCAGACCTGCAATGTCTCTAGCCCCAGCCATTTGGCCTTGAGCGCATAGTAGCGATGCGAAAGCTTGGGGTAAGCCGCCACCACGGCATTGCGCAAAGCCTCGACCACCTCAGGCTCCACATGGTTCGACAGATGCCGCCCGGTCTGTGGGGTCGGCATCTTGCGCCAGCGGTCCTCGATGTCTTTCTCTTTCGCCAAAGTGTTATGAATGCGTGCGAAGGTTTTGACATTGCTTTGAAAAACCGCCGCCAGCGCGCGCGCACCTGCTTCGCGTTTGGCGCGGTCATGATCGCTTAGAAGGTTCAGCGTCGCCTCAAGGTTCAAAGGCCCGGCCTCGCCCTCCACACTGAATTCCAGCCCCGCCATCGTCTCATCAAAAAGCTTGTTCCAGGCCGAGGCACCGACCACGGATTGATCATGCAAGAACCGCTCCAGCTCATCCGAAAGCTGATGCGGGCGCATGGCGCGCATCCGGTCGAACACCGGCTTGTAGCGGGCGATATCGGCATTGTCGGCAAACACGGCTTGATATTTGGCCTCGTCGATGCGGTTGAACTCAAGGCTGAAGAACACCAAAGGCGTGGTGAAAGTGGTGATCTTGTCTTGGCAATCCGACATGAATTTGGCGCGTCCGGCGTCAGAGGTGTTTTGATAATAGCGCAGCCCCGCATAAGACATGACGCGCCCGGCAATCGCCTCTATGCGTTCATAGCGGGTGATGCATTCCAGCGTTCCGGCGGCATCAAGCCCGGCCAGATTGCCCTCGTAATCCTTGGCGAAACTGGCGCATGCGCTTTCAAGCCAAGCCATATCGCGGGTCAGTTCGGCCGCATCGGGGGCGGTGTAAAGATCGCTCAGATCCCATTCCGGCAGATCACCGAACTTGCCCGCGCCTGTGGTCGCATTGGCATCAAACAGGGGCTGGGGCAGGGCGATTGGCATGGGCTTTTCCTTTATGTCTATTGCCCAAGACATAGGCAGCTTCCCCCGCGGATGACAAGACGTCTGGCCAAGATACGCGCGAAGACGCCGCGAACACGGTGCAAACGCGCGAATGTGAACCATCAAGGCGCCAAATCGTGCTAGGATGGCCCCATCGGAAGGCGCAAGATCGGCCCGACCGTCGGGCCATGCTGCGCCAGTATTCAAGGCAAGGCAGGAGGTCGGACCATGGCGGGCACAATTGGTAATCCTTTTTCTTGGGGCTTTAAGAATGTCGGGGCCGCCGGGCGAAACCTGAGCCATGCCGCCCAAAA
>JBAUHP010000231.1:0-7557 GCA_049680345.1 Albidovulum sp.
TTGGCAGGCTTTTTGTCATCCGCCGCCTTTGCCGGGGATCAGTATATCGACGCCACCGGCTATGCGGTATCGGGCTATGATGTGGTTGCATATTTCGGGCTGGAGCAAACCGAAATCGGAACACCGCAGCATGAGGGTATTCCGGGTCTGGCCAGCATTACCGCCGACTACAATGGTGCGACCTTTGCCTTTGCCACCGAGGCAAACCGCGATCAGTTTCTGGCCGCCCCCGCGAAATACGCCCCGCAATATGACGGGCATTGCGCCTATGGCGTGTCCAAGGGCGGCAAAGTGCCCGGCAACCCGAACCTGTGGCGCATCGTGGACGGCAAGCTTTACCTTAACATCACCAAGAACGTCGTTGGTTTTTGGGAAGAGGACGTTCCGGGCAACATCAGCCTTGCCGAAACAAACTGGAGCGGCGGCGTAGAGTCCAAAGAGGCGTCGGAGGCGGTTATCCCGGACTTCACCTCGGCCGCCCCCGCTGCCAACTGATTTGCAGTAAGGCACTGCTGATGAAGCGACGGGCAGTCTTGGGCGTTTTGGCCGGCGGCATTATTGCCGTCGGCTATTTTGGCCTGGTCCCTGCCCCGGTCACCATCGATGCAATCACCCCACAGCAGGCCCTGGAGGGTCTGCGCGACGGTAAGCTGCTGTTGGTTGATATCCGGCGCCCCGATGAATGGCGCGGTACCGGCGTTGCAACCGGGGCCCGCCTTATTGACATGCGTGCAGGTGATTTCCTGGAACAGGTGGAACAAGCAACCGGCGGCGACAGGTCGATGCCGATTGCGCTGATCTGTGCGCGTGGGGTGCGGTCCTACAAAACGGCGGCGCGGTTGATGAGGGCCGGATATACGGTGGTCTTAGACGTATCTGAAGGTATGCTGGGCACAGGTGGCGGCGCGGGCTGGATCGCGGCCGGTCTGCCGCTGTCACCTTACACGGGGGAATAACCGATGATGCCTTGGCGTCAAACACTTGCGGGCGGCATTTGGGCTGCCGTGTTGCTGATGGCAGCGCCTTCCTTGGCCAGTTGTGATGGTCAGGACGGGGCTTGCCTTGTGGCCAATGGTGAATACCACATCATGCGGCCCGATGAAGTTTCTGGCCCGGTCCCGGCGGTGATGTTTTTGCATGGCTACGGCGGCAGCGGCGAAGGCATTTTCAAGAACACCGGCATGATCAAAGCAATACTGGCACGCGGCTACGCGGTGATTGGGCCATCGGGCCGTTCGGATAACGGCACAGAAGGCAAAAGGTGGTCGTTTCATCCCGACTGGCCAAAGACACGCGATGAGCCTGCTTTCTTGCGCCAAGTACTTGATGATGCCGCAGCCAAGCACGGCATAAGCCGCGACCGCATCTTGCTGTCGGGCTTTTCCATTGGCGGATCAATGGTAAGCTATGCCGCTTGCCAGGACCCGGGGCTGGCGGCGGCCTATGCGCCGGTCAGTGGCAGCTTCTGGCGCCCCCATCCGACCGCCGGTTGTGCAGGCCCCGTGCGCTTGCTGCACACCCATGGCTGGACAGACACGACCGTGCCGCTTGAGGGGCGTTATCTGGGCGGCAGTGCGGATGATGCATGGGGCGCGCAGGGCGACGTGTGGCATGCAATGGAGATTTGGCGCGAAACCAATGGCTGCAAAGAGATGCGCGCCGATGCCTTCAAGATCGACGGTGATTTCTGGCACCGGCGCTGGGATCGCTGCACAAAGGGATCTGCGCTGGAATTCATGCTATTTCCCGGCGGGCATCAAATTCCCAAGGGTTGGGCCGATGCAGCGCTGGACTGGTTTGAAGCACTTTAGCCGCTATTCGGCCGCAAGATCATAGACCACCGGTTGCGTCAGGATCGACGCAAAACGCGCGCGCGCCGATGATGCGCTTTGCAAAATCTGCGGCGGCTTGCGGCTTTCGGGCGTATCAAGCCGCAGCCCGGCATTTTTGTGCCCAGCGACATTCCAACCGCTAAGCCATGACAAAAGCACCGAAGCCGATAGGCTGATCGCCACCGGCAGCAACCAAAGGGTAACCGCGCCCATCGCAATCCCGATCAGGGTCAGCGCGCCAAGCCCGGTTTCCACCGCATGAAAACGCGCAAGAGCCGCAAGACCCGGTTGGCCGCCATCACGGCGCTGCGGTGCCCAGATATCGCGCGCCGATATCATCGCGGTCGCGACTGAAAGCACCTGTTGCACCATCAAGATCGGCGCATAGATGACCGACACCAGAATTTCGGTCAGGGCAGCCAGTGCAAAAACCTTGCCGCCGCCAAATGCCACCCGGCGCCGCGCCGAGTTCAAAATCACCGCAACCGAGGCAAGCTTTGGCCCCAAAAGCATGACCAGCACGCATGCGAGGAACAATCCCCCCCCCCCACCAAAACCCTCAATCACTACCGGAACCGGGGGGGCACCATCGATGCCCAGGGGAATGACCGCCATTTGCGGAAAGGCCCAGATTGCCATCAAGGCGAGCCATACGGGCGCCAGCAGATAGCTGACGGCACCTTGCAAGAAGTGAAACCGCGAAACCGGGTGCAGCCCCTTGGCCAGCAGCAACCGCAGATGTTGCAAGTTACCCCGGCACCAGCGCCGGTCACGCAAGATATGATCCATCAAGCAGCCCGGCGTTTCTTCATAACTGCCCTCGATCTCGGGCATGAAATGCACGCGCCATCCGGCCCGGCGCAGCATCGCCGCCTCGACAAAATCATGCGACATGATCAAGGTCCGCTGGCCCGTGACACTGACCAGATGCGGCAGACCGGCAGAGCCCGCAAAGGCACGGGTGCGGATGATGGCATTATGGCCCCAATAATTCGCCTCAGCCCCCGTCCACATGCCCAGACCGCGTGCCATAAGCCAGCCATGCGCCGAGGTCACGAACTGCTGAACCCGCGGGAACAGGCCTTCGGCGCGCAAGATACGGGGCCAGGACTGCACAAGGCCGACTGCCGGATCGGCGGCTAGGGCGCGGCGCAGCTGCAACACGCTGGACGCGCTCATCAAACTGTCGGCATCAAGGACGACCATCGCCTCATAATCCGCACCCCAGCCGGTCACCCAATCGCCGATATTGCCGGTCTTGCGGTCGGTATTCGTGGGCCTGCGACGGTAATGGATGTTGAAGCGGTCGCCCTGTTCGATCTGCAGATGCTGAAACAGCCGCAATTCCTGGGCTGCAATCGCATCATCGCGGGTATCGGACAGCACGAAAAGGCTGAAATTCGCCGCATCGGGCTGATCGCGCAGATCCTCCAGCAAGGCGGCCGCATTGCCAAACACCGCGACCGGATCTTCGTTGTGGATCGGTATCAGCAAGGCCACCGACATATTTTGTGCGGCCATCGGCTGGGCTGGGCTTGTGGGCAAGGGGCGCACGAAAAGGCCAAGCACGGCGGTGCTGACCGAGATCGCAATCCACAAGAACGCAAAGCCCGAGAGGTATAGGTGAACCTGCTCTACCGGGGCCATGTCGCCCACGGCCAGTCGTCGCGCTTGTGCGAAAACAAAGGCCGCCGTCAACGCAATGGCAGGCAAGAAGGCCAGGGCGCGCCAAAGCATAACCCGGTTATTTGTGGTGGCACTGGCCGCAACCTTGGCATCCGGGCGTATCATCTGATCTGGCGTCGCCGCAAAATCTTGCGTCGGCATCGGCAAGGGTGCGCGCGGCGGCATCAGGGGCCGCAGGGTTGGCTGATCGTGAATTACGCCGTCCATCGGTAAAGCCATGTCTCGCTGAAAATGCCGGTTGATGTGGTTAGCTGCGCGCGAAATTCAATGACCGGGGCCTCGCCCGGATCGAAGCTGAATGTCAGGCGCGGCCCGCCGGTATCGGGGTTGATCTGCAGATGCGCGGATGAGAGCATTGTCCCATCGCTGTTGGTGACGGTCGCAACCAGCCCGTCCAGATTGGCGGGCAAAGCTTCCGTGGGCGCGAAATCGACGGTCACAATGCGCCCGTGCTGCAATGCCGCCCCAAGCCGCATATTGGTGACCTTGGCCAAGCCCAAGGGCAATGTCGGTTCATTGCCCCAGTTCAGCCGATAGCTGATCTTCCTTGAGCTGCCCGCGGCAATCACCTGCGCCGGTCGCCAATAGGCCACGATATTGTCGTTGACCTCGGTATCTGTCGGAAGCTCTACCAAGGTCACGGCCCCCTCGCCCCAACCTTCGCCGGGTTCAACCCACAGGCTTGGCCTGCGGTGATACTGCGCCACGAAATCTGCGAAATCGTCGAAATGCCGGGCGCGCTGCATCAGGCCAAAGCCCTTGGGGTTATTGTCGGAAAAGCTGCTGACCTGCAAATTGACCGGGTTCGCCAATGGCCGCCACAACACCTCACCGGCGCCGTTCCAGATCAAAAGCCCGTCATTGTCATGCACGGCGGGGCGAAAATCATCGAAACGGTTGCGGTTGGTTTCGTCAAACAAGAACATGCTGGTCAAGGGGGCGATGCCGATATGACCAAGATCGCGGCGGGCGAATATCTCGGCCTCGACATCAACTTCCAGGGTCGGCCCCGGACGCAAGGTGAACTTATAGGCCCCGGCAAGGCTGGGGCTGTCCATAAGTGCATGGACCACAAAGCTGCGCTGATGCGGGCCGGGGCGTTCGATCCAATAGGCGATGAAATCGGGGAATTCCTCGCCCGAAGGCTCTGCCGTATCCACCGCAAGGCCGCGTGCGGAAAGGCCGTAAATCTGGCCGGTGCCGATGCCGCGGAAATAGCTGGCGCCCTTCATCACGAAGAATTCGGTGAAGATACCCGGCGCTTCCAGCTCTGCGCGCAGACGCAGGCCGGAATAGCCCATGGCATCACCCACCGGCATTTCAGGAAACTTATCGGTGGTATCGAAAACCCCCAGATCATAGGGGATGGTTTGCGCTTGACCGTTTTCAACGATGTTAAGCTGGACCGCATGGGGTGCGTAAAGCCCGGCTGTGAAGGCATCGACGCGCAGCGCGGCATCGGTGTTGTTCCAAAGGGCGTTACGCTCGGCAAACCAGATGTGGCTGAATTGATCGTAGCTGATGTCCAGCCATTCGTCGGGAATGCTCGGGCGCGGCACAAAGGGCTGTGCGGCCAAGGCGGCCGCCCGCGCCCGCACCGTGCCCGGACCAAAGGCCGTGGCCGGGCCTGCGGGGGCAAGCGGTGTTACCGGCAGCGTCTGGGACTGCGCCCCGGTTGCGGTGGCGGCGGCAAGCGCCGCAAGGCTTGCCAGAAATTCACGTCGGATCATGATTTTACCGCCTTCATTGCCCAAGGCTTTTTCTTGAACCACGCCGCAGCATATGCCGCAGCCGTGATCAGCCCGAAGCCCAGCGCATTGACCCAGACCATCGAGATATTGCTGCGCCCGACCACGTCGAAAAGTGCCGCCAGCAAAACAGCTGCGAACATGGAAAACACGAAGACCGCCAAGGATTGCTGCCCGACGGTGACAATCACCGCGCGAAGCTGTCGCCAAAATTGCGCCAAGGCAGCATTCGCCGGTTCAGCCATCAGCCGCGCGCCTTTGGGGCCGACCAGGCAGACCGCAAGATAGGCCAGCGCCAGAAAGTGCAGGTAGCGAAAGATGCCGAAGTTGGTTTTCTCAAACAAGAAGTCGTAGTTTTTCCGCCATTCCTGAATTTCCGGCACCATATTGATCACCCTGAAATAGGCGAAGGGCACAGAGACCAGAACCACAAGGATCGCCAGAACCACCAACCGCCGATCGACGGGGGGTGCCTTTATCCAGCCACTGGAAAATGCATATCCGGTGAAAAACACCAACTGCCAGCCAAGCGGGTTGAAAAACCACTTACGGTCAGACAACGGTTCAGCCGGGAAGTTCACATTCGCGATATTTGCCCAAAGCCAGACGCCAATAACGGATGCCGCCGCCACCCAAAAGTTCAGCCGCGCCAGCGCCACCACAATCGGCATCATCGCCAGCACCACGATATACATCGGCAAGATGTCGAAGAAATTCGGCACATAGGTCAAGGTCAAAAGGCCCGGCAGATGCTCTAACGGGTTATTGAAGAACAGATAGAGGTTCAGCTTGCCGACATGATCGACATCGAACCACCCCGAGTTGCGCATCAATGCCGTCGTCGCGGCTATCGCAACGAAAAGCCCGATATGGGCCCAGTAAACCTGCCACATCCGAAAGACCACGCGGGCGGTGCCAAGCAGCCAGCCCTTCTCGCGAAAGGCGGTGCCGAAGGCGATGGCAGATGCCATGCCAGAGCAAAAGACAAACATTTCGGTGGCGTCGGAAAACCCAAAACGTGCCGGGATCCACAAGGCGAGCCAGTCCGACCGGATATGGGCGATAAGGATGATATACATCGCAATTCCGCGAAAGAAATCAAGCCGGATGTCACGGGTTCGCGCCATTGCTGCAACAGCGGAATTCGCCGTGTTGGCACCTGTCGCCCTGGGGTTGCCTACCGCTATGGTCGTCATCTTTCGCTCCTACTGCGCGGCGACCACATATCCGCCGTTCTGCGCGGCGGCAATTGATTCACGCCGCAGCGCAGCAAATCGATCTTCGTGACCGTTACGCAGCTTTGTGCGCTGCTGCAAGATGCTATCTGTCTGCGCAAGGCGGCCCGCGCGGATTCCCGCATCGATTGTCAGCCGTTCAAACACATCGCGCTGCGCATGGCTGCCACCGACGGCCTGCATGGCCGGGCGCGCCGCCGACAAAGCGGCAAAGGAGGCCGCAAAATCGCCCTCGGCAAAAGCCGCCAATCCGGTGGCGCAGCCATGGCCCGGATGGGCAAGGATCTGCGCAAACTCACCCGCCGGGGCGGATGCGGCATCTGCCCCGATCCGTGCCAGAAGTTTGGCAACAGCGGCGTCCCGTTCGCCGCCGATCAGGGCAAGCATGTAATGCAGATCGGCAAAGGCCAGACAGCTGTCTTCAATCCGGCGCTCGGCCAGATCGGCAAGCTCTTCCCAGCGCGCGCCAACGGCCACGCCTTCCAGCGACAGCCGCATCAACAGCGAAGCGGCATTGGCGATATCGCGGTAATCGTCGGTTTTGTCGGCGCGGATGCGGGTATCGTAAAGGTCAATCACCTGATCGATGTCACCCCGGTCCAGATGCAGCAAAGCCTTGTGCCACCAGACGTGGTAGCGAAAATTATTGCAGTCAAGCCAGGTGCCGGAATGGCTTTCGATGACGGCAATGCCTTGATCCGGCTGGCCGGTCATATCATAGACATGCGCCACGGCATGCAGGCCCCAGGCATCATCGGTTGCATATTGCAGGCCTTCCAGCCCGGCCCGTTCGGCGCCCGCGTAATCCCCGGTTTCTTCCAATGTGAAGGCATGACACCCAAGCGCGAAGCCGCGAAACGCATGATCTTTTCCATGCGCGCCAAGCACACGCTCTACCGAGCGGCGCATACCGGCGGCATCGCCCATAACAAAACGAACCGCCTGCGACAGTTTCATCGCCAGCGTATCGGCCGGGTTGGCGCGCAAGATCGCCTCGAAGGTGGCGATGGATTGGGACGGCTTGCCCGCCAGCCATTGTTCAAGCGACAAGATGAT
>JBAUHP010000232.1:0-10772 GCA_049680345.1 Albidovulum sp.
GACGCCGGCCGCGCAGATCGCAAGAACCTGATCTCGACCACGAAATCGACCTGGGCGCAGCAGTTGACGGCAATGGACCACGAGCAAGACGATCCGGGCACCACCTGGAATGAGCGCGCCCGCGCCGCCAAGCCCGAATGGATGAGCCCGCGCATGGCATGGCGTGCGATCCAGGCCGTGTTGCCAAAAGATGCGATCATCAGCTCTGACATCGGTAACAACTGCGCCATCGGCAATGCCTATCCGTCGTTTGAGAAGGGTCGCAAATATCTGGCACCGGGGCTGTTTGGCCCTTGCGGCTACGGCTTGCCTGCCGTCGTTGGCGCCAAGATCGGCTGCCCCGACGTGCCGGTTGTCGGCTTTTCGGGCGACGGTGCCTTTGGTATCGCAGTGACCGAACTTACCGCCATTGGTCGCAGCGAATGGCCTGCCGTCACGCAGATCGTTTTCCGCAACTACCAGTGGGGTGCTGAAAAGCGCAACTCGACCCTGTGGTACGAAGACAACTTCGTAGGGACAGAGCTGGATGAGCAGGTATCCTATGCTGGCATAGCCAAGGCTTGTGGCTTGCAAGGTGTTGTCGCACGCACGATGGAAGAGCTGACAGCAGCCCTTAGCAAGGCGGTCGAGGACCAGATGAAGCATGGCAAAACCACGCTGATCGAGGCGATGATCAACCAAGAGCTGGGAGAGCCTTTCCGCCGCGATGCGATGAAAAAGCCGGTTGCCGTGGCCGGGATCGACAAGGCCGATATGCGCCCGCAAACCGGCGCCTGATGATGGTGATACCGCTGGGTCTTGACTTGGGCCCGGCGGTGGCCTTGGGGGCCGCATTCTTCATTGCGGCCTTCATCCGTGGCTATTCCGGCTTTGGCTTTTCGGCTTTGGTGGTGGCTTTTTCGGGGCTGATCACCAACCCGGTCTTGCTGGTGCCGGTGGTGATGCTTTGCGAAATTGCCATGACTACCGGTCAGTTGCGCGGGATTTCCGGGCTGATCGACTGGCGCCGCATATGGCCGATGCTGGCGGGGGCGGCGGTGGCGATGCCGGTGTCGGTGACGCTGCTGGCGCGGGTGGGCGCCGATCCTGCCCGGCTGGCGATATCTTTGTTGATATTGGCCATGAGCTTTATTTTGCTGGCGGGCTGGACGTTGCGCAAACCGATAAATCTGCTTGGCCATGCGGGTGTGGGCGTGGCTTCGGGCATTGCCAATGGCGCAGCGGTCGGTGGCTTGCCGGTCGCCGCGTTCATGGCGGCACAGCCGATCGCCGCCCCGGTGTTTCGTGCAACCATGGTCGCATATCTTACCGCGATTGACCTTGTCGCGCTTCCGGTTTTATGGGCCAATGGGATGGTGACCGGCGACACGCTCAAAGTCTTTGCGCTGGCGGCCCCTTTGCTGGCGCTGGGGCTGTGGCTTGGGGGGCGGCATTTTCTTGCGGCGTCGCCCCAAAGCTTCCGGCGCATGGCGATTGTGCTATTGATGATCCTCTCGGGCCTTGGCCTTTTGCATTCGGTGATGTGAACAATGACTGCCCCTCAAGATACCGGCGTTCAAAAGACTGCGATGGAAAACATCCTGGCCGCAGCGGCGCGGTCTGATCGGGTCATCGCGCTGAGCGAGGGCGAGGATGCGCGCGTGGTTGCAGCCGCCATAAGGGCACGCCGTGAGGGTATCGCACGGATCATTCTGGTGGGTCGTGCGGACGCTGTGCGCGCTGAAATCGCCGCGCAACAAGGCGCCGATCTGTCGGGGATCGAGGTGATGGACCCTGCCACCTCCGATCTGCACGAGGGGTTCTCCGAAAGCTTTCATCAGCAGCGCCAACATAAGGGGCTAACCCTTGAGGCGGCGCGCGCGGCCATGCGCCAACCCCTGATGTTTGCCGCGATGCTGGTGCGGCAAGGCATTGCCCATGGCACGCTTGGTGGCGCGGTTGCCACAACCACCGACACGGTACGCGCGGCCCTTCAGGTGATCGGAAAAAACCCCGACGCCGCATTGGTTTCAAGCTTCTTCCTCATGTTGCTGCAAGACGCCCATCAGCGCCAGGCGACCCCGGTCGTCTTTGCCGATTGCGGGCTGGTCATTGATCCGAATGCCGCCGAACTTGCCGGTATCGCCCGCGCCTCGGCCGCATCCTTCAAGGCGCTGACGGGGACCGAGCCGCGCGTGGCAATGTTGTCATTCTCGACCCACGGCAGTGCCAAACACCCCAAGGTAAACAAGGTGAGCGAGGCCACCCAATTGGTGCGCGCGGCCGAGCCTGACCTTTTGATCGACGGAGAGCTGCAGTTTGACGCGGCCTTTGTGCCCGATGTCGCGGCAAGCAAAGCCAAGGGCTCGCCCGTGGCGGGGCAGGCGAATGTCTTTGTCTTTCCCGATCTTGATGCAGGCAATATCGGCTATAAGATCGCCCAACGGGTCGGTGGGGCCGGTGCAATAGGGCCCATTTTACAAGGCCTTGCCTATCCGGCCAACGATCTGTCGCGCGGATGTAGCGCCGAGGATGTGTTTCACATGATCGCCGTGACCGCCGTGCAGGCTAATATGACAAAAGCGAATGTTTGACTCCGAAAATTACAATATGATTTCAAGGGGTTGCCATTCAGAGCAATAAGGAAGAAACTTCGCGCGCTTGCCGGGGAACAGGGAAAAACATGACATATCAGCAGCCAAAACTGGAAACTTCTCCCAAGGTCTCGGACGAGATCCGCAAGACCACCTGTTATATGTGCGCGTGCCGTTGTGGCATCAATGTTCACCTGAAATCCGGTAAGGTTTCTTATATCGAGGGCAACCGCGACCACCCTGTCAACAAAGGTGTGCTTTGTGCCAAAGGCGCAAGCGGGATCATGCAAGTCACGGCCCCGTCGCGGCTGCGCAAACCGCTGCGCCGTGTGGGCCCTCGCGGATCGGGCGCGTTTGAAGAAATCTCGTGGGAAGAGGCGCTGGGAACCGCGACCCAGTGGCTGGCACCTTTGCGCGCCAAGGCCCCGGAAAAGCTTGCGTTTTTCACCGGGCGCGATCAATCGCAAAGCTTTACCAGCCTGTGGGCACAGGCCTTTGGTACGCCCAATTACGCAGCCCACGGCGGCTTTTGTTCGGTCAACATGGCGGCGGCCGGCATCTATACGATGGGCGGCGCGTTTTGGGAATTTGGCCAAACCGATTGGGAACGCACCAAGCTTTTCGTCATGTTCGGCGTGGCCGAAGACCATGACAGCAACCCGATCAAAATGGGTATCGGCAAGCTGAAGGCGCGCGGTGGGCGATTCATCGGCGTGAACCCCATTCGCACCGGCTATAATGCCGTGGCGGATGATTGGATCGGGATCACACCCGGCACCGACGGCTTGCTGATCTTGTCGGTGATTCATGAACTGTTGGTGGCAGGCAAGGTTGATCTTGACTACCTTGCGCGCTGGACCAATTCGCCCTGTCTGGTGGATGAGACTGAGGGCGAGGAAAAAGGCCTGTTGCTGCGCGACGATCTGGGCAAGCCCTTGGTGATCGACAAAAATACCGGCGAACCCGCCCCCTATGACCGCGCCGGCATCCGCCCCGATCTGGGCGCCACCCACAACGGTTGCCGCACGGTGTTTCAGCATATGGCCGAACGCTATCTTGCCGCAGAATATGCGCCCGAGGCCGTGGCCGAGGCTTGCGGCGTGTCCGCCGACCGCATCCGGGGTCTTGCCGAAGAGATCGCCGACGTGGCCTTCAACCAGACCGTCACGATTGACCAAAGCTGGACCGATTTTCGCGGTGAAGTGCACGAAAAAATGGTTGGCCGCCCGGTATCCTTCCACGCCATGCGGGGCATTTCGGCGCATTCCAACGGCTTTCAGACCGCACGCGCACTGCATGTCTTGCAGATCCTTTTGGGCACCGTCGAAGTGCCGGGCGGCTTTCGCTTCAAGCCGCCCTACCCCAAGCCGTCTCATGCCCACCCGACCCCGCACAGCTATTTCATGCCCGGTCGCCCCTTGGACGGGCCGCATCTTGGCTTTCCGCATGGCCCCGAACATCTGGCATTGAAGCTTGATGATCTCAGCCCCGCGCGCATCGACAAGGCCTTTACCTGGGACAACCCGCTTTCGGCCCACGGGCTGATGCATATGGTCATCCCCAATGCGGTGGCGGGCGATCCTTACAAGATCGACACGCTTTTGCTTTACATGGCCAATATGGCGTGGAATTCCTCGATGAATACCGCCGAGGTGATGGCCTCCCTCACCGCCAAGAATGGCAATGGTGAATACAAGATCCCGCGGATCATCTATTCGGATGCTTATGCCTCGGAAATGGTGGCTTATGCCGATCTGATCTTGCCGGACACCACCTATCTGGAGCGGCACGATTGCATCAGCATGCTGGACCGCCCGATCTGCGAGGCGGACCACGCCGCCGATGCGATCCGCTGGCCGGTGGTGGAGCCTGACCGCGATGTGCGCGGCTTTCAATCCGTGCTGATTGATCTGGCCGCACGGCTGGGTTTGCCGGGCTTCGTGACCGAAGACGGGCAGGCCAAATATACCGATTACGCCGATTACATCGTCCACCACGAACGCCGCCCCGGCGTGGGGCCGTTGATGGGCTTTCGCGGTGACGGCGAAGATGTGGGGCGCGGCAAGCCGAACCCCAACCAGATCAACGCCTATATCGCCAATGGTGGCTTCTTTACCGCCGAAGTGCCCGATGATGCCAAATTCTTCAAACCCTGGAACGCCGGTTACCAGGATTGGGCCGTGAAGATGGGTTTTTATGATGCCCCGCAGCCCTATATCTTCCAGATTTATTGCGAACCGATGCGGCGCTTTCAGCTTGCCGCCGAAGGGTTTCACGAACGCCAGCCCCCTGACCACCTGCGCGAACGGATCAAGGCCACGATGGATCCACTGCCGGTCTGGTACCCGCCCTTTGGCGAAGATGCGGGCGCGGAATACCCCATTCACGCCCTGACCCAGCGGCCAATGGCGATGTATCACAGCTGGGGCGGGCAAAACGCATGGCTGCGCCAGATCCACGGGGAAAATCCGCTTTATCTGCCCACCAAGATTTGGGAGGCGCATGGTTTCAAAGACGGCGATTGGGCGCGCGTCACCTCGCCCTCCGGACAGATCACGGCACCAGTGGCGCTTATGGCTGCGCTGAATGAAAACACCATCTGGACCTGGAATGCGATTGGCAAACGCAAAGGTGCCTGGGCCTTGGACGAGGGCGCGCCAGAGGCCACCAAGGGCTTCTTGCTCAACCATTTGATTGACGAGCTTTTACCCGATCGCGGCGATGGGCGACGCTGGGCCAATTCTGATCCGATCACCGGTCAGGCGGCGTGGTTCGATCTGCGCGTAAAGGTCGAACGCGTCGATGCGCCAGCCGAGGCACAACCGGCCTTCGGGCCACTGACATCGCCGGTTCCACCGGCCAAGGGGGAACGGGCATGACCGCATTACCACCACCATCGGCCAAGAAACTTGGGCTGGTCATTGACCTTGACACCTGCGTCGGCTGCCATGCTTGCGTCACCGCCTGCAAGGGCTGGAACGATCAGGGCTACGGGGTCACGCTGTCGGATCAAAATCCTTACGGATCAGACCCTTCCGGGACATTCCTGAACCGTGTGCACAGCTATGAAATCACCCCCGATGACGCGCCGCCGCAGGTGGTTAACTTCCCCCGGTCGTGCCTCCATTGCGAAGATGCGCCTTGCGTAACCGTTTGCCCGACGGGGGCAAGCTACAAGCGCGCCGAAGACGGGATTGTGCTGGTCAATGAAGACGCGTGCATTGGCTGCGGGCTTTGCGCATGGGCCTGCCCCTACGGCGCGCGCGAATTGGATCAGGCCGCCGGAGTGATGAAGAAATGCACCCTTTGCGTTGACCGTATCTACAACGAAAACCTGCCCAAGGAAGACCGCGAACCTGCTTGTGTGCGCACCTGCCCCACCGGCGCGCGGCATTTCGGCGATCTGGGCGACCCCGAAAGCGCGGTCAGCAAGCTTGTGGCCGAACGCGAGGGCTTTGCACTTATGCCCGAACTTGGCACCAAACCCGTCAACCGCTATTTGCCACCGCGCAAGAAGGGCCGGCCCGATCAGGCCTCGCCGCTTGCGCCGCTTTTGGACATTGAAGCCAAAGGTTTTGCCGGATGGCTTGACCGCTTGCTGGAGAAGATCTGATGCATCCCGCCCCTTCCGTCATTTTGTTCACTGTGCTGTCGGGCCTTGGGTTCGGTTTTTTGTTCATGCTCAATATCGGCCTGATCCAGCCGCACGGCACCTTGGCCTTGGTTGCCTTCGGTGCGGGCTATGCCTTTGCAGTGGCGGGGCTTTTGGCCTCGACCTTCCACCTTGGCAATCCGCAACGCGCACTGCTGGCCTTTACCCAGTGGCGCACAAGCTGGCTCAGCCGCGAAGGCTGGGCCTCGGTTGCGGCACTTCTGGCGACTGCGCCCGTGGCCCTGGCCGCCGCCTTTTGGCCCGAGGCGCAAGGCTTTGCCGGTGGCCCCTTGGGGATCATCGCGGCCCTGCTTTGCGTGGCGACGATCTTTTGCACCTCGATGATCTATGCGCAGCTTAAGACCGTGCCGCGCTGGAACCACTGGACCACGCCGGTCATGTTCATAGCTTTTGCAGCGGCCGGTGGCGGAATTTTGGCAGGTCTGGGCGGTTTTGCGGCCCTGTTGTGCCTGACGGCAGGTGTCGCCATGATTGCGGCTTTCGCCTTGGGTGACGGGCGTTTTGCCGACCACGGCGCCAGCCTTGGTTCGGCCACGGGGCTTGGGGCCTTGGGTGATATGCGGGTCTTCATGCCCGCCCATACCGCAGGCAATTATGTGATGCGCGAAATGGTCCATGTCGTTGGCCGCAAACACGCGAAAAAGCTGCGGATCATCGCGGTACTGGTCGGGGCGGCATTGCCTGCACTGGTGCTTTTGGTGCTGCCCACCGGGCTGATTTCCACGCTATTGGCGCTGGCCTTGCATCTGGCGGGGGCCTTCGCGCAGCGCTGGCTGTTCTTTGCCGAGGCTGAACATGTTGTCAGCCATTATTACGGGCGCGAAGAGGCAGCTTAACCCTTGGCGATAGCGCCAAGATGGCGGGCGAATTCGGGGGTGGCCATCAACGCCTTGCAACGGGCAAATCGCCCGTCCGCATAGGCGCGAAAATCATCGGCGGGGTTTTGGTTGGCCAGTTGGATCAGGCCCCAAAGCGTCCATAAAAGATCGCACATCGCCTTATAAATCACCATCCGGCCGTGATCGCGGGCGCGTGGTTCAGCGCCGAAATAGGCGCGCAGCATTTCGTCGTCTTGTGCTGCATCAAACCCCGCCTCAACTGAAAGATCGCCCAGATCCCACATCGGATCGTTCATGCCCGAATATTCCCAATCGACGATCCACATCCTATCGCCTGTATCAAGGAAGTTTTCACACAAGGGATCGCAGTGGCAAGGTGCCAGCGGCAAAGGATGGGCATCCAGCGCGGCGCGCACCGCCTCGGCTTCGGCCACCACATCGTGATAGCCGGGCGGTAGGGCCACGTCCTTGGTGGCAAGGATACCCAGATAGTCGTCGATCATTGCGAAAAGCTCAAACCTGAAGGGGAATTGGGCACCCGAGTTGTGCAGTTTCGCGAAGGCCTGCCCCGCGCGGGCAGGTGCGCCTGCCCTTGCGCCAAACGCCTCTGGCGTCATGGTGACAGCACCGTCGATGAACCGTGTGACCATCAGGCCGGTTTTTGCATCGGCATGAATCACCTCGGGCGCCACCCCGGCCCCCGCGGCTGCACGCGCGGCCACCGCCTCATTCGCGCGGTCGATATATTCTTCGGTGCCCTTACCCGGCAGACGCAAACAATAGTCGCCCGCGCGAAAAACCAGATTGGTCAGGCCGCCAAGGCGCACGGGTTTCCCGGCGTTTTGCAAGGCCGGGATTGTGGCCATGGCGGTAAGGGCGGCATTTTGGTCTTGGGTATCGGTCATCAGGCACCTCCATTGCCAGAAAGGTTTCACAGCTTTGGGCCTTTGGCTATAGTCTCCCCCAAGAAATAACGCGGGACGAGGTGGATGATGGCGGCAAGCGGACATGACGGGCATCTGGGCGCAGTTTACGGTGCAAAAGGTGCGGATGAAGTAGCGGCCCTTTATGATGCCTGGGCTGCGACCTATGACGATGAAATGGCGCGCGCCGGGTACCGCCACCCGTCGGTTTGCCTCGCCCTTTTGACGCGCTATCTGCCCAAGGGGGCCGCGCCTTTGCTGGATGCAGGCACCGGTACCGGTCTGATCGGTGAATGGCTGGGGATCATGGGCTACCCGGTCGTCGAAGGCCTTGATATTTCGGCCGGAATGCTGGCGGTCGCCAAGGCCAAAGGTGCCTATACCGCCTTGCACCAACTGGCGCTTGGCGAGGATTTACCCTTTGTCGACGGGCAATTCGCCGGGGTAATCTCTGCCGGTGTTTTCACCACCGGCCATGTCGGGCCCGAGGGCCTGCCAGAGCTGATCCGGGCCTGCCGTCCGGGTGGTATCATCGTGCTGACCGTCAAAACATCGCTGTGGGAAGCGGGGTTTTCCCAAGCGGTTGCAGACCATGCGGCAGGGGGCCGGGTCAAGATTGCCGAACTTACCGCACCCTATGTCTCTATGCCCGGCGAGGCGGGGACAGTGCCAAGCCACGGCCTGGTGCTCAGACGGCTTTAGGCCCGGATGCGGCTGTTGGTGGGGTCGTAGAACGATTCATGCCCGATCCGGGCCGGGAACCGTTCATTTGCCACCACCAGCTCATACTGACCGGACGCCAAGAATTCGTCGCTTACCCCGGCATCATTGCGCACATATCCGTAGCCGATGCCCTTGCCCAAGGTATAGCCATAACCACCCGAGGTCAGATAGCCGACCGGCTGGCCATCGCGCAAAATGGTTTCGCGGCCAAGAAGAACCGCCTTTGGATCATCAATCGTGAAACCGACAAGGCGTTTGGTAAGCGGGCCAGTTGCGGCCGCTTCAAGGGCCTCACGGCCCAAAAACTCCGCGTTTTTCTTCATCTTCACTGCCCAGCCAAGGCCCGCCTCATACGGCGTGTCATTTGGGGTAATATCGGAGGACCAGGCGCGGTAGCCCTTTTCCAGCCGCAGCGATTCAATCGCGCGGTAGCCAAGCGGGCGTATCCCCTGCCCCGCCCCCGCCGCCATCAGCGCGTCATAGACCGCACCGGTGGCCGCCAGCGGGATGTGCAGCTCCCACCCCAATTCTCCGACATAGGTGATGCGCAAGGCGCGGATCCGGGTGCCCGCGATCGAAATCTCGCGAACATGACCAAAAGGAAAGGCCGCGTTTGAAACATCGGAATCGGTGACCTGTGCCAGAACATCACGCGACTTCGGCCCCATAAGCGACAGCGTGCCCCAATCTTCGGTGATATCGCGGATCGCCACATCGCCTTTGGGTAAATGCTCCGCGATCCAGGCAAGGTCATGGCTGCGAAAGCCGGTGCCGGTGACGATGTAGAAATGGTCTTGGGCAAGCCGCGCCACGGTCAAATCAGCCTCTATCCCGCCGCGGGTATTGAGAAGTTGGGTATAGGTCAGTCGTCCGGGCGCGCGGGTCACATCATTGGCGCAAATATAATCAAGGGCGGCGGCGGCATCCGCACCCGTCACCTCATATTTCGCGAAAGAGGATTGGTCAAAAACCCCGACCGCTTCGCGCGCATGGGCGTGTTCTTCGCCCACGGCGGCAAACCAGTTCTGGCGGCCCATGGAATAGATGTCTTTTGCCTCGCTAGCTTGGGGCGCAAACCAGTTCGGGCGTTCCCAACCAAGTTTGGAGCCGAAGACAGCGTTTTGATCCTTCAGCCGCGCGTAAAGCGGCGAGGTGATGCGCGGGCGGCCCGATGTATATTCTTCATGCGGGAAACCCACGGTGTAATGTTTGCCGTAGGCCTCAGCCGTGCGGTCGGCAACCCATTGGCGGTCGCGGTGCATGTCGGAAAAGCGGCGAATATCGACGGTCCACAGATCTAACGGTGCTTCATTCGTCATCACCCATTGCGCCAAAACCCAACCTGCGCCGCCGCCAGACGCAATTCCAAAGGCGTTAAACCCGGCACCAACATACATATTCGAACATTCGGGGGCCGCGCCCAGAATGAAGTTGCCGTCGGGCGTAAAGCTTTCGGGTCCATTGATCATCTGCTTGACGCCGGCTGTGGAAAGCGCCGGCACCCGGGCGATAGCCTGGTCCATATGCTGTTCGAAATGGTCGAAATCATCGTCGAACAGCCGGAACTCCCAATCATTCGGCACATCATCCATGGTCCAGATTTGCGGGTTGGGTTCATACCCGCCCATCACCAGCCCGCCGACTTCTTCCTTGAAATAGGTGCGCCGGTCGGGGTCGCGAAGGGTTGGCGCATCACTGGCCAGACCTTCGATCTTTTCGGTGACGATATATTGGTGCTTGACCGGCTGCAAAGGCACATTGATGCCCGCCATCGCCCCAACCTGACGCGCCCATTGGCCCGCACAATTCACCACCTTCTCGCAAGCAATTTCGCCTTGCGAGGTCTTCACACTGATGATGCGACCCGCCTCCATGCCAAAGCCCAAAACCCGCACATCTTCATGCAGCTTGGCTCCATGCATCCGCGCGCCTTTCGCAAGGCTTTGGGTGATATCCGACGGGCTGGCCTGACCATCGGTGGGCAGCCAGCTTGCCCCCACAAGATCGGATGTATCCATCAAGGGCCACATGCGCTTAACCT
>JBAUHP010000233.1:0-10973 GCA_049680345.1 Albidovulum sp.
GAGGATCAGACCCCCCTGCCCCAGTCGCAGGCGCTGAAATCAGCGGGCTGTGTCGAAATCCATGAGGAACAGGCTTCTGGCGGTGATCGTGCGCGGCCTGTGCTGGCGCGGGTGCTGGAACGGATCGGCAAGGGCGATACGCTGGTGGTGGTGCGCATCGACCGGCTTGCGCGGTCGCTGTCGCATTTGCTGGAGGTGATCGAACGGCTGGAAGCAAAGGGCGCCTTCTTCCGCTCGATTCAGGACCCGATCGACACCGGATCCCCGCAGGGCAAGTTCACGCTGCAGGTTCTGGGTGCAGCAGCCGAGTTCGAGCGCGCCCTGATCCGTGAACGGACCAAGGCTGGGCTTGCCAGCGCACGAACAAAGGGGCGGGTCGGCGGAAACCCTGGCCTGCGCGCCCGGGATCCGGCTGCGCTACGCAAGGTCCGACTGGCGCGACAGGACGGATATATAGAACGCCTGAATGAAACTGCGCAGGACTGGGTGCCCCATGTGCGTCGGCTGCGTCCCGATCTGGCTTGGGAAGATGTGGTGCGCATCATCAACGGCCCCCTACCCGAGGCCCGGCGCTGGACGCAAAGCCGTCTGCTGCGCGCTGTGAACGCCTATGTCCGCGATGGGTTCCTCCCCGCGACCGTGCTTGATCGCGCGGGCCCGCGTGCGCGAGATGATCGCCTGCCCGCCATCGTCGCGGGTATCAAGGGCGCCGATCCCGACATTACGCTTCAGGCCATCTGCGCCCGCTTGGAGAACATGCGTGAGCGCACACCCCGCGGCCGGACAAGCTGGCAGCCATCATCAGTGAAGATGTTGCTGGAGCGGGCGAAGCGGCTTGGGATGCTATGAGTGAGTTTTGACGCTAAGCCTGTTCGTCACATCATGCGACATCTCCAATTGAGTGGCAACTTTACCCGCTAAGCAGTTTATCCTTGCAGATCTTCCATCGTGTGGAGTAATTGCAAGGTATGTATAAGCGCCAAACTCATCACTTTGTGCAATCCGCGCTCGAGAGCCAAGCTGCTGTTGTCCTCCTCGGCCCCCGGCAGGTTGGGAAAACCACGCTCGCTCTAGACATAGCTTCGGAGCAACCATCGGTATACCTTGATCTAGAACGAGATGCGGACAGGCAGATCCTGACCGAACCGGATCTATATCTGGATGAACAGGCGGGAAAACTCGTCATCCTCGATGAGGTGCAGCAGATGCCTGGCCTCTTCAAGAGCCTGCGTGGTCAGATCGACCAGCGCAGGCGGGCCGGTTTTCGAGCGGGCCAGTTCCTGCTCTTGGGATCAGCCTCCAACGTCCTACTCCAACAGTCGGCAGAATCCCTTGCTGGACGTGTCAGGTATATCGAAATGCCCCCTCTACAGCTTACCGAGGTGGGGGCTGATCAGTTGAATGCGCTCTGGCTGCGTGGTGGCTTTCCTGACAGCTTCATGGCTTCAAGCGATCAAGCCAGCATGGATTGGCGTCTGGATTTTCTGCGTACATATCTGGAACGTGACATCCCTGCCCTCGGACCGCGTATTCCAGCCGCAACCTTGCGGCGCTTCTGGACAATGCTTGCGCATGTGCAAGGTGGTCTATTGAACGCTGCAGCCCTCGCCGAGGGGCTGGGCGTCTCCGGCCAAACGATTGGACGCTACCTCGATCTGCTCGTTGATCTCATGCTGGTGCGGCGACTGCAGCCCTGGCATGAGAATGTCGGCAAGCGTTTGGTGAAATCGCCAAAGGTTTATGTCCGCGACAGCGGGGTCGTGCATGCCCTGTTAAGCATTGGGACAATCGAGGGCTTGCTCGGGCACCCCGTCGTTGGCGGCAGTTGGGAGGGGTTATGTATCGAGGCCCTTCTTGCCGCTGCACCAACCGGCACCGAACCCTTCTTCTATCGCACTTCTGCCGGAGCTGAACTTGACTTGGTCCTTCGCCTGCCTGGGGGCGACATCTGGGCCGTTGAGATCAAGCGCACGACTGCGCCAAAGGTCTCGCGCGGGTTCTATGTGGGCGCGGAAGACATCAAGGCCAGCCGGAAGCTGTTGATCTACGCCGGAGAGCATGACGTCCCCGTGGCCGAAGGCGTTCGTGCAGTGCCTCTTGAGCAAGGGATCGGGCTGTTGAGAGCACTATAGCGCAACGCTTGTTGCGCGCGTGCACGAGAGTAAGGGGTTTACTTGTTTTGTTCAGTTTTAAGTACGCCGCGCATTTCCCCGTGGCATTTTTTCCGGTCCCCGCAGGTCTCCCGGTGCGTACCGGTTGCATGGAATGCACATCGCAGCGGCCGCCCAGTCTACAACGGCTGTGGCCCATCTTCCTCCCCTACCCTTCTATGCGGCGCTTCGCATCCAGCGTGGTCAGGCCTTGGTCAACCGCGCAGCTACCCTTCTGGCTGCATCAGTTTCACAAGCGCCGACAACGAAACCGCCAAAGGCTTCGGCTCAATCTCCATCTTGACCTCCGACCTGGAAATTACCATCGAACCCGTCGCGAGGTCGAACAGGACGGCCTTCGCGCAACGCGTCGCCGGACGCTCCCCGTGAGGCAAGCTGACCGAGTGCGGCGGCATCTAGAAGATTCAGAAAGGGGAGACCGGCGCTGGCTACTTCACGGTGAGCATCTGTGATCACGGCTTCAACGCAAACATGGGCAAAGCCACCAACTAGGACGGTCATCTCCTGGGGTCCGAAAGACGCGGCGTGAAACATGCATGGTTGATCGGCTTCGCTCTGGTCAGCCGACTTAAACTCCAATCTTGAACGCGTTCAAGATTGGAGTTTCTGGAGCCGCTGAGCCTCAAAATAAGCGCCTGAAACCTATAGGCGCGTGGTATCTTTATCTTTTGCTCAGAACCGTGCTACCATTGAAGCAGAATCGAGTCGAACTCGGACCCAACCGAAGTCAGGGCTTATAAATGAGCGGTAGTTTAGAACAGTTTTTGACGGATCTGTCACGTGGGCTTGAGCGCACGATGGTGGCAGTGAACAAGGAACTCACCTTGCGTCAGCGCATCAAGCGAACCTGGTCCATGCGCCAGTGCGCTAGGTTTCTCAATGTGAGTATTCAGTATCTGACCAAGTTCGCCAATTCGAGCGATGACTTTCCCGCAGGAGAATATGTTGGAAGAGAGCGTGTTTTCACGCTTTCAGAATTGATGCACATGCGGGCCCTTCTGGCAGCCTCGGCAAAGCGGCCGTACGACTACCTGGCCTGGCGGAAGCCTGACGCACCTTTGCCCGTCATCTCGTTTGCAAGCCAGAAAGGCGGGACCGCCAAAAGTCTGAGCGCCGCGCATTTTGCCCAGTATCTCAGCTTGCACTACGGCATGCGTGTCGGTGTTATGGATGCTGACCCGCAAAGTACAATAACGCTCTACTTCGTCGGGGGAGAGGGCCTTCCCCAAATGCCCGACGAAAACACCGCCTCTATGGTGGACTTTGCTGGACTCTTTCAGTCGGAAGACGCGCCATATACCGACCACGATGCGCAAACGCTCGATAGCTTCCTTCTCAAGACCTCCTGGCCAGGCCTGCGCCTGCTTCCAGCTCACGGCGAAACATCCGAGGGTGAGATCCAGATTGCGCGGCTTGTCCGCGAAGCCCCCGCCGGAAAGAGCTTTTACCGCTACCTACGCGATGCCATCGACCGCTGGAAAGCGGGCCACCCACCGAAAACGCCACCCAACGAATTGGTAGTCGACGGCAAGGTCGACCAGGAGCGGCTCGACACCGCACTAGCGGAGACGCTGGATGTCATCATCATCGACTATCAACCCGCGCTCACACTGTTCCAGTTGAATAACGTGATTGCGTCTACTTCACTGGTCATACCGCAAACCATGAAGGGGTTCGACATTGCGACGTTGTCGACCTTTGTGACTGGCCTGCTTGGGATGCTTCAGCACATCCTGGCCCATGAAAGGATCGAGATCGGAACCGGTGCGAACATGCTGTTGCCAACGATCGTTCAACGGTCCAATGCGCAGGATCTTAACCACATCGGAAACCTGCTAGAACATTGCCCCACGGAAATTCTGCCCGTGTTTTATTTGCGTTCCGACGCGATCTCGAACGCTTCGGACGTCTATCAGTCCGTATACGAATACGAGCCAGACACGCCGGGAAAGCGCAAGGGGATCAACCGGTTCATCACGAATGCCGATGCCGTGAACGACGCCATAATATCGCGACTCTGGCCAGGACTCGAACGTGGCTACGCCAATACTTGGATGGACGAATTCTATGAAGATGACGGCGAGGGTGAAGCATGAAACGCAGTATTCCAAGGTCGCTGGTCAGCAAGGCTACCAATCTCGATACAAACAAGGAACGTGCGAGCGGCTCCGAAGGCAGGACAGAATCGAGTGATGCTGTTTCGACTCCTTTCAAGGGGGCCGGCAGTGCCTGGAAATCAGGAGCGCTTGCGCAGTCGCAAGCTGCAGTAGAGCGAAGCAGAGCCGAGCTTTGTTTGGATATCCTCAACGGTCGCCATGAGATAAGCCTGTCGCCAGATCAAATCTCCGATCCAATGGGAACCGACCGCCGACAAGACTGGATGTCCCAGGAAGCCTTTAGGTCTTTGGTAAACAGCATCGCTTCGAACGGGCAGGACACGCCCATTCTAGTGTGGCCGGAGGATCCGGATTGGCAGCCGGATCCGTTGGACCCGTCGAATATCGCGGGGGTTCCATTCGTGATGCTGACAGGACGCCGCCGACTGGCTGCCGCGTCAGAGCTCGGTGTACCCCTTCGTGCAATACTTGCCCCGCCTGACGCGCGAAACGCTGAGAACAGCAAGTTTGAAATGTTGTTTCTCCGGTTTCGCGAGAATGAGGAGCGCGAGAATCTCAGCCCTTTTGAGCGATTGGTTTCGATTGGTGAAATGTATGAGACGCTGGCTTCTGGCGAAGAGAAACTGACAGCTGTGGCCTTCGCCAAGAAAATTGGTGTGCATGAGAGCCTAGTCTCGCGAGCACGGTCCGTTTTCGCTGCGCAGGATCAAATCTTGAACACGTTCAAGAACGTCTACGACATGAGCTTTCGCGATTTACAGGGTGCCTTAGCGAGCTTGGAGAGAACGAACAAAGCCAAGCCAAAACCAAAGATAAAGCCCCAAAAACTCACCGTAAAGCGCAAGGTGGGCAACCGGAATCTTTCGGTCACTTCCGTCGATGGAAACCTATCAATCAAGGTTGCAGGAGTGCCGATTGACCAAGAGCGTCTCGAAAAGCTTGGAGACTTAGTCGCAAGCTATTTGAACGTCGAAGACACGGAGAAGGATACCGACTGAAGACAGCGTTGGTGAGATGTTCTTCGGAACGATGAGGCAAGGAGCAAAAAAGGAACGACAAGTGAATTAACGGCAAAAGAAAAGCCCCCAAGCGGTGTGGCCTGAGAGCTGATCTTAATGGTTTGGTCACCTTCAAGATAAGTCTCACAGGATTCACTGTCAACGACGAACGCTTCTGAGCGAACGGCTTTCTTTTGCCTCCACACAACCGGAGGTGAGATACAGGCATGAAACATACAGGTTGGCGCAAGCCGACACCGGGTCTTGGGGTTGCTGAGCAGCTTGCCCAAGCCGGTGAACGGGTAGCAGTACCCAAGACGCGGGCATTTGTCGCGCTCAAGCGCGTTGGAGCGCATATAGGTCTGAAGGCCGGCGACATGATGCTCCTCGATACACTGGGGGCCTTCACGCAGGCCCAGGACTGGGAGGAGGGGCAGCGCCCGATCGTCTGGGCCTCTAACGCCTATCTGATGGAACAGACCGGCTTCTCTCTGTCGGCACTCAAGCGTCATGCGCGGCGTCTGGCAGAGAACGGTGTGATCTCTTTCCAGGATAGCCCGAATGGCAAACGGTGGGGCCGCAGAGACGCTGAGGGGCGTATCGTCGAGGCCTACGGCTTCGATCTGTCGCCGCTTTCGGCTCGAGTCGAGGAGTTTGAAGAGCTGCAGGCCGAGTTGCAGGCCGAGCGCGAGCTCTGCCAGCGCTTGAAGCGTCAGATCACGGTTGCGCGCCGGATGATCCGCGCGCGGATCGAGGCGGCGGTAAGCGGCGCGTTGCGCGGGCCCTGGACGCAATTCACGGGTCTCTTCGAGGAGCTTCTGGACCGACTTCCGCGCCGCCATCACGCCTCTGAACAACTGGAGCGACTACTGGCGTGGTTCAAGGAACTTCAGGAACGAGTCGAGGCGGCCTATCTCAAGGGGACTGGTGCGATAAACCCTGTGGAAAACACCGACAAAAATGACGCCCAAGTTATAAAGAAGACTCAAGAAATGAACCCCAGGGAGGTCATTTCTGAACCTCATATACTAATTACAAATCAACTTATTCCTGTAATTAGTAATTCCTCTGAAAAAGAGGAAGCGGCGGATGTCGTGCCCAATGCACGACCCGAGGAGCGGGTTGATGGGGAACTGGAAGACTGGGTTGCAGAGGTGCGCAAGAAGCGAACCGCGCTTGACCTGCCAACAATCATGCAGGCCTGTCCAGAGTTCGCGTCCTGGGCGCGTAATATGGGCGGATTCCTGAAGGATTGGGGCGATCTGCATCGGGTTGCCGGGCAACTCAGGCCGATGATCGGGATTTCGGAGCATGCTTGGAACGTGGCTCAGGACCGAATGGGCACTCAGGTGGCCACGGCTGCGTTTGCACTTGTGTTC
Source organism: Albidovulum sp. (assembly GCA_049680345.1). Lineage (GTDB taxonomy): Bacteria > Pseudomonadota > Alphaproteobacteria > Rhodobacterales > Rhodobacteraceae > TMP-24. The sequence goes on from JBAUHP010000233.1 coordinate 6,666, forward strand.
GAGAAGCACAGCGCGGGCGAGGTTGCCTCACCAGGCGGATATCTGCGCGGCATGGTCGAGAAAGCCGGGGCAGGGGAGCTGCATCTTGAGCGTAGCTTTTATGGCAGGCTCAGCGGGCAAGCGGCGTAAGAGGGTAAGATTAAAAGATGTTACGCATCCGCAGATGTAGGCAGGGCTGTAGAAAATATCTTGCCGATCTGCTGAATCTCCTGAATCTGCTAACTATCTGCCAAGTAACGATAATTTAGCACTTTGTGCAAGATTTTGCCGATTCCCGTTGCCGATTTTGCGTCCCCAGATGCCTCTGCTGTTCCAAATCAATGGCTTCGACAAAAACGCAGGCATGGCGCGGTGTGGTGAGGACCCGCTGAAATTGGCCAGGACAGGGTCAATGCTCGAGAAAAGTGAAAGTGTTCTTCGGGTTTTGTGACTGACGGATGAGGGCCTTTGGGGTCCCTCAGATGGGTCCGGGCCGGATTCCGGTCTGTCTTTCCTGAGAAGGGCATTCCCATGCAAACAGGTGTCTTGCGCGTGTTACGCGCGACCGCTGCCTCGTGGCGGCGGCATAGAGAGCTGCGCCGAACTGGCCAGACGTTGCTGGCGCAGCGGCTCGAACGCCAGACCGTTCTGAGTGATCTCGGCTATCTCAGGCAGGCGGCGACACTGCCGAATGCCCACGTGATCTGCGGAGAGGGCGGGACATTCATCCATTTTGGTTGGACCACCGTTTCGACACTCGCGCCGATCGAGCGCTTTCCCTTAGCCGCTCTTGCGGTCGCACGAGGGACCCCGTTCATCGATATCCGACCCGTCACTGATGTCATCGCCTTCGCGAACCTGCCGCGGGTGACGCGGGACGGATCGGCCGACCCTGAACCTTGGGGGCTTGGCAGTTCTGTATCGCTGATCACCTACATCGACATTGTCGAACAGCTTGGCGCGAGCATCACCAATGATCCGCGCTCCTGTCGGTCAACCTAGTCACCACTCACTCTCACCAACACTCGAAAGGAGGCCAGCCATGGCCCGATCCCGCACGCCCAAATTCGATGCCTCTGAGGTCATCACAAACGAAATCATCCGCATCATCGAGCGCGGCGTTCTGCCGTGGCGCAAGCCCTGGACCGCGGGTGGCAGTTCTCATCCCCTGCGCGTGGGCGGTGAACCCTACCAGGGAGTGAACAACTTCCTGCTGACAATGCGGACCGTGTTGGCGGGCCACAGCTCACCTTTCTGGATGACGCTGCCGCAAGCCAATGCGTTGGATGCAAAGGTCCGCAAGGGCGAGAAGTCCTCTATCGTCGTTTATTACGGTCAAAGCCGGAAAGACGCGGGCGGCGAGGACGACCGCAGCGATGGCGATGATCGCTCCGAGGAAGCCCGTATCTTCCGCTTCCAGAAATCCTACCGCGTGTTCAATGCCTGCCAGATCGAGGGCTTGCCGGACAGCTTCTATCCGGACCCTGAGCCGGCGCCTGACCACCCGCCGTCCGAGCCCATCCCGCATATGCAGGCGTTTTTCGATGCCATCGATATCACGACCGTCTTCACGGGGACGGAAGCCTACTACCTGCCGCCCGTGGACAAGGTGTTCATGCCGTCGATTTCCAGGTTTGAAAACCCGCGGAACTTCTACGGGGTCTGGGCGCATGAGCTGGCTCATGCCACAAAAGCTCCCCATCGACTGAACCGTGACTTCGGTCTCTCAAAGTTCGGTAACACCTCCTACGCGCGCGAGGAGATCGTCGCCGAACTGACCTCGGTGTTTCTTGGGCAGACGCTCGGCTTCACGGCGCATACGCTCGAGATGAACGCGGCCTATCTCTACAACTGGCTGCGCGTTCTGCGCTCTGACAAGAACGCGATCTTCAAGCACGCCGCCGATGCGCAGCGCGCATGTAATTATCTGATCGCACGGTCGGAAGCGGGCAGGGCAGGGGAGAGCGCCCAGGCCGCTTGAGGGGGCGTGTGTCGGCAAAGGGAAAGCAGGCTTTGGGAGGGGTGTTTCAACTTTTCAAAGGAGATCTCCATGTCCATGACCGTTCAACCCCAGCCAGACCGTCCAGATCCCAGCGTGATCGCGGCGCAGAACGACGCGTTTCGTAAGCTCGCTTGCCTCGGGGTGCCGCCCGCGCAGCCCATCCAGGGCCGGATGCACGTCACCCGCTCAATCATGGAGGCCGGTGACGGCTTCATGGCCGAGGCGGTGAAGGCGACCGGGGAGTTTGATGTCTTCGAGGCCGAGAACGACCCAGAAGGCTGGCATGATTTCGGGGCGGTCACGATCCGGGGCGAAACCGTGTTTTGGAAACTGGATTTGTACGATGCGGATTCGGATTTCCGCTACGGTGCCGCGACCCCGGACAACCCCGCCACCACCATGCGCGTGCTGACCATCATGATGGCGCGCGACTGGTAGGGGAGGGCGGCTCTTCCCATAGCGCCTGTCCGTAAACTCAAGGCCCGCTGACCCCTCAAAAGGTAAAGCGGGCCTTTTGTCGTTTTGACCCCCGAAGCCGGGGGTTGGTCGCGCGGATAGCCGCGCGGAACGCACCCTACCCATCGAAAAGGAAATCTCATGACCGCAAGTTTCAAACCCGTTTCCGTCGTCATCACCGATCTGGCAGCACACCCGGCCAATGTGCGCAGCAACTCCCCGGAAACCTATGACCCTGAGAACATCGCCCATCTGAAGGCCAGCATCGCCGTTCTGGGTCTGCTCCAGCCGCTCTTGGTCCAGAAGCTCGACGGCAAATACGCTGTCCTCGCCGGTGGCCGACGCCATGCCGCGCTGAAAGATCTGGTCGCGGACAAGGTCGAAAAGGGGTTCACCGTGAAAACCAAGGTGGAATGCCGCCTTGTCCCTGAGGACTGCGACGTCACCACGGCGCTGTCGCTCGCCGAGAACATCACCCAGGCACCGATGAATGCCATCGACGAGTTCGAGGCCTTCGCCCGAATGATGGAGGTCGACGGTCAGACGCCCGAGACCATCGCAAAGACCTTCGGCACCACGGTGGCGGCCGTGAAAGGCCGGTTGCGCTACGGGCTGATCCACCCCGATATCCGCGCCGCAGCCCGGGAGAAGACGATCACGCTCGACACGATGAAGGCCTTTGCCGAGCACCCGAGCCAGGAGGCGCAGCGCGAGGTCTTCGAGGCGCTCACGAAGGACGGCGGCTATCTGCAGGCCTATACCGTCCGTCAGGCCCTCAAATCCCGCGGCGTGCAGGTCAGCGATGATATCGGGGCTTTCGTGCGCGCGGACTACGAGGCCCGCGGCGGCGCCGTCGCGGCTGACCTTCTGGAAGAGCATTCCGTGCTGGAGGATGCGGCGCTGGTCGAAACCATCCTGCTCGAGAAGCTCGGTGCCGCCGCCGAAGAGGCCCGCATAAAGCTGGGCTTTGCCTGGGCCGATGCGATGGTCCGCTATGATTACGCGACCATGGCCGACTACGGCCGCGTTTATCCCGGCCCGATCGAGCCTGATGAGGCTGCGCAAAAGCGCATCGATGAGATCACCGCCGAGCTTGAGAAACTGCAGCTCGAGATGGAGGATGAGGGGCTCGAGGACGGTGCCTACAACGCGCTTTACGAGCGCGTGGACGCCTTGGAAGAGGAAGCCCGCGACCTGCAGGAGGCCTACAGCGCCGAGGACCTCGCGCGGTCTGGGGTAATCGCGTCCTGGTCGGGCGGGCAGGTGACCCTCCATGTTGGCCTCGTCCGCACGGAAGACACCGTCAAAAAGGAGGGCGCGCGCGGCTCCTCGGCCAATCCGACCGGGGAGGAGGCCCCGGACGCCGGCGAAGTCACTTATCCTGCCTCACTGGCCGAGGACCTCAAGACCGAGCGGGCCATGGCGCTTGGCGCCGCGATGGCGCTGCATCCGGAAGCCACGCTCGATCTGACGCTCTTCAAGCTGGTCTGTGACGTTCTGGCCAGCGGCATGAGTGTCACGCAGGCGATCAAGATCGAGGCCCGCAAGGAATACCGCAGCCATGCCAAAATGGACGAGATCGACGAGACCTCGCTTGAGCAGGTGGCGGCGGCGCATGATGTGCTTGACCTTTCCTGGCTCGATGACACCCGCGCGCCCGCCGATCAGTTCGCGGCGTTTCGGGCCCTCCAGGCAGGGGAGAAGGCCAAGCTCGTCGCCTATGCGACCGCCAGCACGACGCAGTCCTGCTTCGCACGGGACCGCCCGCGCGACAGCCTGATGCATGCGTTTGAGATCGAGATCATGCCCGACATCCGCGCCCACTGGACGCCGAATGCGGCGCTCTTCAACCGCTTCAAGAAGGCCTGGCT
>JBAUHP010000234.1:0-5898 GCA_049680345.1 Albidovulum sp.
TTTGTTCGCAAGACCATCAGCTGGTGTTTTATAACGGCATGGCGGAAGACATGCTGGGGGTGGGGCAGGCCGTTGGTCTTGACCGCGGCGTGTTCGACTTTTTACGAGAGGCCCCGTTGCGCCATGCCTACGGCAGGCTTTGTGCGGGCGATGACAGCGAAGCCGTCTCGGATCTTTTATGCGCCACAACGGCGGGCGGCAGGGTCTTGTCGGGGCGCATGCGGCTTTTGGCGGGGCAAGGGGTGCGGCCGGGCTATGTATTGACCTTGCGCGATGTCACCGGCGATCTGGCCGCCCATACCGCGCGCGATCATTTGATGGATGAGGTATTTGACCGCATCCGGCGGCCTGCCGCCAATCTGGGCTCGGTCATCGGGTTGATGTCCGAGGATGAGGATTTGCGCCGCGATCCCAAACTTGCGGCCGCACTTTTGGATGAGGCCGGGCGGTTGGCCACGGCGCTGCATGAGTTGGGCGCGCGTCATGATGCCCTGCGCGGCACTTGGCGGAGATTGCCGATGACCCGCGGGTTTGATCTTCTGGATGGGGTCACGGCGCGGATTGAAGGTATGGGGCTTGGGGTTACCACCAAGGGCGATGATCTGTTCTTGCGCTGTGATGGATATGAGGTTGTGGCACTGCTGTCGGGTCTGGCAGGCTGGCTGGCCAAGGACGGGGGGGCGGGCGATTTCACCCTTGAAGTGGCGGCGGAGGGTGCGGGTGCGATGCTTGATCTTGGCTGGGCCGGGCCGCCTTTGGCACTGCGCCAGCTTGACGAATGGCTGGGCAGGCCGGTTGATCCGGGCAGTGAGCTGACCGGGCGCGATGTCTTGGCCAATCACGCCACCGAATGCTGGCCCGAACCCGCCCCCAATGGCCGCGCCCGCCTGCGTTTGCCGCTGCCCGAGGCGCGTCAGGCCGGGCCGCGCCCGGCGGCTGTGGCGCGTAAGGTGGTTTACGACTTTGACCTACTTTTCAAGGCGCGGGGCGAAAAGATCGCCGATATGCGGCTGGACGACCTGACCTATGTGGTCTTTGACAGCGAAACCACAGGGCTATTGCCTTTGGACGGCGATGAGGTGGTGCAGCTTGCCGCCGTGCGGATCGTCAATGGCCGGCAGGTCAGGGGCGAGGTGTTTGATACTTTGGTCAATCCGGGCCGAACCATCCCGCCGCGTTCGACCGATGTGCATGGGATCACCGATGCGATGGTCGCGGATGCGCCCGATATGGTGGCCGCCGCACGCCGCTTTCACAGCTTTGCCCAAGGGGCGGTCCTGGTTGCCCATAATACCCCGTTCGATATGGCCTTCTTGCGCCGCCGCGAGGCACAGATTGGCGCGGTATTCGACAACCCCATCCTTGATACCGTGCTTTTGTCGGCGGTGGTCTTTGGCCAGGACGACGCCCATAGCCTTGATGCGCTGACCCAGCGTCTGGGCATCACCATCCCCGAAGCGGCGCGGCATACGGCGCTTGGCGATACTGTGGCAACGGCAGAGGCGCTGTTGAAGCTTTTGCCGATGTTAAAGGCGCGCGGAATCATCACCTTTGGCGACGTTTTGGCCGAAGTGCGCCGCCATGGCCGGCTTTTGAAAGATCTTAACGCGTGACCATCACGCGAAGGGATCTTCGGGGTATGTCACGCCGGTAAGATAGAGGCCTTGCGGCGGACAGACCGGCCCGCAAGCGGCGCGGTCTTGGGCCTTTAGCACCGTTTTGACCCGGTCAGGTGCCCATGATCCGGCGCCGACGCGTTCCAATGTTCCCACGATTGAGCGGACCTGATTGTGCAAGAAGCTGCGCGCGCGCAAGGTAAAGCGGTACTCATACCCGCCTGCGGTCTCTTGCTTGGTGATGGTAATCTCATCAAGGGTTTTGATCGGGCTCTTGGCTTGGCACATGGTTGAACGGAAGGTGGTGAAATCGTGGTGGCCGACAAGATGGGCGGCGGCCTTGCGCATTGCGTCCAGATCAAGCGGCTTGAGCACTTGCCAGACCAGCCCCGCATCATGGGTGACGGGCGCGCGCCGGGCGATCAGGCGGAAAAGATAGCGCCGTTCAACCGCTGAAAACCGCGCGTGGAAATCATCGGCAACCGGGGCGGCGGCCAAGATCGCCACCGGCTGTGGCTTGAGGTGCCAGTTGAGTGCCTCGGACAGGCGAAAAGCGTCCCAGTCGCGGGTCAGATCGCAATGGGCCACCTGACCGGTGGCATGTACGCCCGCATCGGTGCGCCCGGCCGCCGCGATGCCCGGGGCATCTGGTTCAAGCTTGCGCAAGGCGATTTCGACAGCCTCTTGCACCGACGGGTGATCGGCCTGCCGTTGCCAACCCGCGAAGGGGGCGCCGTGGTATTCGATTTTGAGTGCATATCTGGGCATAACGTCCCCCCTCTAGCCGGGCGCGGGCTTATTTGGCAACAGCTAGGCCTACACATGGGCGCGCTGTGCGCCTATCTTGGGTCAAAGCGAGGGGCCTGAGTTTGGGAATTGGTGATATTGTCGATGGGGTCGTGCGGCAAGTGGAGGCCGTTGGCGAAGGGCTGACGGGCGGGTATTTCGAGCCGGTCGTGCGGCTTGGGGTGACCGGGCTTAGCCGCGCGGGCAAGACGGTTTTCATCACCTCGCTTGTGGCCAATCTGATGGACCGGGGGCGGATGCCGGGCCTGCGGGCCGAGGCGGCGGGGCGGATCGGGGCGGTTTATCTGCAACCCCAACCCGATGATACGGTGCCGCGTTTTGATTATGAAAGCCACCTTGCCGCCCTGACCGGCAGCGCGCCCTATTGGCCCGAAAGCACCCGGGCGGTAAGTGAGTTGCGCTTGTCGTTCCGCATCCTTCCGCAAGGGTTTTTGGGCGGTCTGCGCGGGCCGCGCACCTTGCATCTGGATATCGTCGATTACCCCGGTGAATGGCTTTTGGATCTGGCCTTGCTGGACCAAAGCCATGCAGAGTGGAGCGCGGATGTTCTGTCGCGCATCGCCGGGCGGTCAGAGGCGGCGGGGTTCTTGGCCGATCTGGCCGGGGCCGACCCTGACGGCGATCTGGATGAGGTGCAAGCCAAGGCCTTGGCGCACAGCTTTACCGGCTATCTGACCCGCGCACGCGAAGCGGGCTATTCCGACTGCACGCCGGGGCGGTTCTTGTTGCCCGGCGATCTGGCAGGATCGCCTGCGCTGACCTTCGCGCCTTTGCGGCTGACAGGCCCGGTGGCGCGCGGCAGTTTGGCGCGTGAATTCGCCCGCCGGTATGAGGCCTATAAGGCGCAGGTGGTCAAACCGTTCTTTCGGGAACATTTCGCCCGCATCGATCGCCAGATCGTGCTGGTCGATGCGCTGGATGCCATTCATTCCGGCCCCCGCGCGGTTGAGGATATGCGCCGCGCGATGGCGGCCATTCTTGCGGCCTTCAGGCCGGGGCGCAATGGCTGGCTGTCGTCGCTATTGGGCGGGCGGCGGGTCGAGCGGATCTTGTTCGCCGCCACCAAGGCCGATCACCTGCACCACAGCCAGCACAAACGCCTGACCGCGATCATGGCGGCCTTGATGCGCGATGCCAAGGACCGCGCCGATTTTGCCGGTGCCCATACGGCCGCAATGTCAATCGCCAGTTTGCGCACCACGGTGGAGGAAACCCTGCGCCACAACGGTGCCGATCTTGACTGCGTGCGCGGGCGTTTGGCTGACACCGGACGAGAGGCCGCGTTTCATGCGGGCAATCTGCCGGAAAACCCGGCGGTGCTTTTGGCCCCGGCGCGCGAGGGGGCACAAAGTTGGCTTGAGGGTGATTATGGCACCATGCGCTTTGCCCCGGTCAGCCATGATCTGCGCCCCGGTGAAGGCTTGCCCAATATCCGGCTGGATCGGGCGGTGGAATTTTTGATCGGAGATCAGTTGTGACGCCCAGTTCCAAGCCAGAAACCGGCCGCAAAGGCCCGGTCTTGATCGAGATGGACACACCTGCCGCCTTAACCCCGGCGGCGGCACCGATGGTGCCCGACACCGGCGCGGAGGGGCGCGCCATGCAAGGGGGTGCTGCCTTGGCCGCCCGGCGCGGCGGATCACGCTTGGGGTGGTTCTTCTTCACGTCGGCGCTGTCACTGGTGGGTTTCCTGGCCTCGGTCGCTGCATGGAATTTTGTGACCGGGCTTTTGGCGAGCAGCCCGATCCTGGGCGGCATTGCGGCCTTGTTGTTTGTAGGGTTCTTGCTGGCGGCCCTGTTGGTGGTCTTGCGTGAATGGGCGGCCTTCGCGCGGCTGGCGCGCCTTGATGCGATCCGCGCCGAGGTGATCGCCGCCGAAGATCTGCCCGCCGCGCGCAAAGTGTCGGACCGCTTGGTGGCCCTTTACGCGGGCCGCGCAGATATTGCATGGGCCCAAGACCGCTTCACCGCGCGGCGCGCCGAGGTTTTGGATGCGCAGACCCTGCTGGAACTGGCCGAGGCAGAGCTTTTGGTGCCCCTTGATCAAGCCGCAAGGCGCGAAGTGGAAACCGCCGCCCGGCAGGTGGCCACAATCACGGCGCTTGTGCCGCTGGCGCTGGCCGATGTGGCCGTGGCCTTGGTTGCCAATATCCGCATGATCCGCCGCATTGCCGAAATATACGGCGGGCGCAGCGGTGCTATTGGCAGCTGGCGGCTGTTGCGTGCGGTGATGGGGCATCTGGTGGCCACGGGTGCCGTGGCGGTGGGGGATGATCTTATTCACTCGGTGGCCGGTGGCGGGCTGCTTGGAAAGCTGTCGCGGCGCTTTGGCGAAGGGGTGATCAACGGCGCATTGACCGCCCGTGTGGGGGTGGCCGCGATGGATGTGTGCCGCCCGATGCCCTTTGCTGCCGCCCCGCGCCCCAAGGTCAGCAATCTGATCGCGCGCGGGCTTGCGGGGCTTTTTGGTGCGGGTAAGGCCAGCGAAGGCGATGAAAAGGCCACGAATTCCTGACTTGGCAATCGCCTTGCGGCATGCGTAACCTCTTGCAAAGTATTGGTGCTGAAGGGATTGGCGATGGAAGAAGGGCTTTTGGTTCTGGCGGGCGTCGTGGTGCTGGGCATTCCGATTGCGGTTATCGTGCTGATCGTTTCGGTATCGGGGCTGCGCCGACGTCTGGCCGCGCTGGAACTGGAGATGGCCGGTTTGCGCCGCGCACCTGCCGCGAAAGCCGCCGCTGCCGCAAGTGACGTGCAGGTCGCGCAAGAAATTGTGCCGGAACCCGTGCAAGAGCCTGCGCCGGATGTTGCGGCATCTTGGCCCGAGCCGCCGCCCTTGCCACCTGCGCCGCCAAGCCCCGCCAAGGATGGTCCGGTGGTGCTGAATGCGGCGCGGGTTTCGGCGCTTGGCGATTGGCTGCGTGACAATTGGGTCTATGCGGTATCGGCCTTGTCGCTGGCCCTCGCGGGCATCTTTTTCGTGCAATACGGCGTTGAAAAGGGCCTTTTGCCGCCCGCTTTGCGGGTGACGATGGCGATCTTGTTCGGGATGGCGCTGGTGGTTGCGGGCGAATGGATCCGGCGTCGGTCGGGGGATGGCGCGGGGGTCGCAACTGCCTATCTGCCCTCAACCTTCTCGGGCGCGGGGATCGTGTCGATGTTCGCGGGGGTTATTGCGGCGCGCCAGCTTTACGGATTGATCGGGGTCGAGATGGCCTTTGCCGGGCTATGTGCCGTGGCGGCATTGGCGGTCTTGCTGGGGTGGTTTTACGGGCCGTTTCTGGCGGCTGTCGGCCTGGTTGGCGCGGCGGCTGCACCTTTCGTGGTTGGCGGGTCAAGCGATGCGCCCTATTGGCTGTACGGATATTTCGCGCTGATCACAGCCGTGGGGCTTGCGGTTGATGCGCAAAGGCGTTGGGCCTGGGTGTCGGTTCTGGCGCTGGCCTTGGGCTATGGCGGTGGCGCGCTGGTGCTG
>JBAUHP010000235.1:0-16470 GCA_049680345.1 Albidovulum sp.
TTGTTGGCTACAGATTTTGAGGGATTGGCGAAGGGTAGATCATGCCGCCATTTCGGCTGTGTAGTCGACCCAGAGGCCGAACGCATCTGAGCGGGCGTGGCGGTATGAAGTTGCTGTGAGTTGGTAGTGGTCTCACGCGGAAAGCGATGATGCTTGAACGGGGATTTACGCGGCATGTCCAACCTCAAAAGCGCGAAAGTGGCCACGCCAACCGATTAATGCAACAGTCCCGGTGAGGTTGTTCCCGTAGCGAATAGAGAGCCTGGCGGCAGAGCGAAAACTTCTGCGTTGACTGAATAGTCATTTGAGGAAACTCTGCAAGAATATCATTCTTAGCAGATAGCACGCGCCATTCTTTCTATTGGAGACAGATGTATACATACAAAAAGCCTTACCGCCCAATCGAATACACACAAGAGTTCATAGAAGAACGGGGGAGGTTGGCGCTGTACCGGGCGCTTAACATTGGCCGGGTGATCGCCTTCGTCGGGTCTGGAGCGACAACCGCCTATGGCCGGCCAGAGTGGCGAGATCTGGTCAAAATAGGTATCAAGGCACTTGAAGACGAGATCGAGAAGGTCAATGGCAACTCAGGTGATCACGTCAAAAGCGCCAAGGTGAAGACAGCTGCCTTCAAGGAGCAAAAGAAGGTTCTGGTTGGGCTGAGCGCGCGCATTCAGGAACAGAAAACGACTTCGGACACTTTGCTTCTGGCGCTGGAAACGGCCGAACGACTGGCGAAGATCATCGGGGCCGAGGGGACCATTCGGCAGGCGATTGCCGAAGAACTTGGAAAATCGCGCACGGCTTCTCGCGCAGCAAATTTTGAGACGCCGCTGAAAGGTTGGGGGGATAAGACCTTTGAAATCAAAGACTATCCCAGCACGTTGCTGGCGATGGCGAAAGATCTTAGCATCAATCGCTATCTAACACTTAACTATGATGTTGAAATAGAACGGGAATTTGCGCAGCTATATCGAACCCAGAACAGTAGCACCGAACAACAAAATGCGAACCCCGCCGGTCGGGGAAATGATTTTCATAAACTGATAAAATATGTGCCAAGCCAAGGAGGACATGCTTTTGATGACGCCGTCGATTTTTCGGACGGCGTTGGCCAGTCCGTCCTAAGCGTCAATCTGAGTTCCGACAATATTGGTGATCTTGTTAACTTTGCAATGCTGCCAAGTCGGTATCAGGCGCAGGTTTTCCATCTGCATGGCCGCTTCGACGACCCAAAAAGCATGGTGTTGACGGAAAGTGACTATCAACAACGCTACCTTGGCAGTGGAGAAAGATCGTTCAGCTTCGACGAGGCGCTTGATACGGTCTTTCGTGGCAATGACATTTTGCTTGTCGGGCTTGGTATGGGCGAAGCCGATATGTTTCGCCCCTTGCGCCAGTTTGCGGGGCAAGATCGCGGCGGGGATCTGAGCACCCGGAATGTGTATTTATTACGAGAACGGGCCGCGAAGTTCGACTTCGCAATCGCCAAGGTTGACGGCGATCCGCAGGTGGCCGCAGGTGAAGAGGGCATCAAAAAATGGCTGTCCAAATTCGTTGAAGGCCCGTTCAAGAAAATCGATGCGCATGATGAAATGCCCGATGGGCGGGAAGCGGACTATTTTACCGACACCGAATTCAGCCTGAAAATGAAGACCCAATATGACATCTCAACCATCTTCTACGGCGATGATGAGATGCGATTGTTGTTGGGCCTGAGCGACGGCCTTTCTGCAATCGCAAGGGCCGATTTGTCCCAGCAGACGCAAAAACGCCGGTCGATTGCACTTCTCACGTATCTTAAAGACAATTTGGTCGGTGGCGATCTTCTAAACCAAGAGGAATGTAATGGCATCAAGTGCCAAATACGCAAGGAAATTGAAGCACTTGAGTGGATGGACAGTCTATTTGTAAACTCTGACGCCCTTGATAGCTGGGCGAAAAGTTTCAAATCGATCATCCGTTCGCGGGCCTTAACATTGGCGCTGAAAGATCTTGAAGAAAAACGCGCGCATTGGTGGGACGATTGGCGGCAATTGCCCAAACCACGCGCGACCCGCTTTACCAAAGAATATCTGCAGACAGACAAGCAAGAAAGATATCCCTGCCTGTCACGCCATCGTCCAAAATATATGAAGCTGACCGGCCAAAAAGATGCCCCCTATGACAAGTTCACCGTACTGAAGAACCTTCGGGCCGAGGTGAAAAAGAGTCAATTCGAAGGCGATAAACCGGGCCGCCGCGTTCTTCGGATAGCGATGCCGCGCGGGTCTGGCAAGGGTGCATTGATGCATCTGTTACAGCAAGAAAACGGGCAGGTAGACCAAAGCATACTGGACGATCTTTTTAGCAAACAAAAAGGCTATCTCGGTCTTTTCAAAGGGCAAAAAAGCTTTCGCTATCACGGTGCATTCTTGGGCCATCTGAGCTTTTCAATGGAATTTGCATCAGTGGTCAATTCCATGGCCCGGTTTACCGAAGACGCACTGATCGGACTTTTCGTTGACGACGCAACACGAAAGCAGGCGGTCGCGGCGTTGAAAAGCCTGATAAGGTCCACGTCGGATCCGGTTTTGCACAGGCTGTGGACTCACAAAGACAAATTTGGCGATTTTGCCGACCCAAAAAAAGAAAACCGAGAAAAGCTCCGAGAGAAGATTGCGCACGATTTGTTCTTAGCTTGTGAATTGGGCGAGCCTCGATCCGACAGTAATGCCCGAAGCCACCGTATCGAATTGTGTCGGGGGTTTTTGAATGCCTTCGGAAAATTGGTCGATAGAATGGACAAGAGGGACGAGCTGCGTCTGTTCTTGTGCTTTTCCGGTCTGGACCGTTTGTGTGACGATCAAGGTATCGCCTACAATCCCATGTATCGCGCTTTTTTCAGGCTGCTCACAGGCTGCGGTGAAAAATATCAGGACGAATCTAATCCGGAACTGCCAATTGATCTGCTGCTGATCTCTGGCAGCCCTAACACGCCGACCCGCTATCTGAGCGACGAGATGTCAGAAGTCGAAATGGCCCAAAAGAAGCAGAGCCCGGACGAAACGGTCCGGGAAAATGCTCGGAAATATCAAAAGCTTGCTGGTCATCCGCTTTATTTGAAGCCTTGGCCTGTCATGAATGGATTTCTGCTGGCGGACCGGTTCTGGCTTAAGGAATCAACAAGCGAGAACATAAGGGATTTCCATAAAGCGCTTGTGCCAGACGAAGCATCGACGGGCATTCGCCAAAACGCCACGATCCGACAATATCTTAGTCGCGGGGTCGCGTTATCATCCTGGTGCGCCGGGGCTTTCGATGCTGTCCGTTACACGGAAGGGCCTGTGGAGGGCGATGCGGCACGCTTTTTGAACAAGCTGGACGATGCCGCCGATAGGTCAGGCTTTTCAGGGATAACCGCGCAGGTGATAGGTGCGCATCGGGATTTCTACCGGCAAATGTGGATCAAGCGCGTACCGACAAGCCAATGGCCCAATACCCGCGCGGATCTTTTTGAACTGGTGCTCAAGCATCTGGCGTTGTTTCCCTTGCCTGTCGAATTGCGCGTGCTTTACGGATGCGACGAAATTCACGCCAAGCTGCATGAGATCTGCAAGGCGATGAATGGCGGGTTCGAGACCCAACCGAGGGCGCTTCAACGTGCCCAGTGTCTTGGCGAACTTGATACGATGTTGAAGCAGCTGTCCGAGCGCCATCTTATCATCGCAGTCAAACCCAAGGCGGTGCAGGACGGGGCGGCTGGTAGGCAGGACGCTTCATCGGTCCATGTGCGCTACATCCTGCAAAATCAGCTTCGCGGATATATCTGTACCGAAATGGATCTGTCTGTGCCCGACAATGGCGAAAAGAACTTCTTTCAGCTTTCGCTTTATTGCGATCAGCCAAAGGATCTGCCGACGCCGACGGCAGATCACTATGAGCTGTTCCGTTCAATTCTTGATCGACAAACACTGCATTGCAGGCAAACGCTGTGGTGCCTGCATCAGGTCAAGGTAGATCCAGACGCCCAAACCGGCAGCGCGCCGATCTGGGAGGTGGACCCCGGTTTTGCCTATTCGGGGTTACGCCGCAGGCTGGCGGGGGACGTGGAGGTTTCAAACTCTTTGAAGTCGTTGGAACTGGATGCGGATCTATCGTCATTTCATTCCGTTTCGCAGCGTATCAGGGCAATGTATGGGCTGTTGCGCGGAAGCTTCTCGGTTGGCGCAATCACCAGATTGGACCGGCTTCACGATGATGATGCGGCCGACGAACCTCTTAAGCGCTTCGGCGGCTGGTTGCGCGGAGTGACGAACGCGGCAATCTCTGCGGGAGAGTTGCAGGAACGGACGGACGAATTGGGGTCACTATCCAAAGACCGAAAACTAATCCTGAAAGCCTCGGGCAATTTACTTGAATGTACCACCAATACAGCCTTGGCCCCATTGGCCCAGCCCCTTTACCGCGACGAGTTCGGATGGTTGTTCAACGAACGAGGTGTCATCGCGCTGGTTCAGGGGCATCTTTACGATGCGATCCCGCTGTTTGAACGGGCGATCGTGGTCATGAACCATCGTGATGTACGCCAACAGCGGGACGCATCGCTTCATGCTGCTGTGCGCCGGGCCACACTTAACCTTGCTATTGCGCAGATTGAACGCGGCAATCTGGAAAAAGCACAGGGCCTGATCTCGGGCTTGTTGCTGCCCGAAGATCCGTCCGCCCATCTGGGCAGCACCATCAGTTGGGTTGGTGCGGGCTATATGGGCCTGATCAAACATCTTGGCGGTGATCACAGTGGGGCGCTTGCGGCCTATGATCGGGTGATCAAAACTGCTGAAGAGAAGGAAATGTTACGGCTGCAAAGCATCTTTAGACGTCACCGCGCCGATCTGCACCGCCAGATGTTGCATTTCAAGGAGGCTGCGGATGATGCCAATCTGGCGCTGGCCGCGGCCAAACAATCAGCACAGCGAGACTTGTACTGGGCCGCACAGTTAACGCTTGTGAAGTTGGCCCTGAGCCAAGACCAACATAGTGATTCCTCGGTCAACAAGCGGCTTGAAGACGGCCTTCTATACGCCCGAAACATGTCGATCCCCCGGTTGGAAAGCGAGGCGCTACGGTTGCAGTCGGCTCTGCTTCTCAAGTTCGGGGATCGCCTGCTTGCGGGTCGCCTTGCGGCATCGGCGGCCGCCATTGCGCGCGCGTCGGGTTTGCGTTTGATGAAAGTTGCTGCAATGCGCCAATATGCGCGCGTCCTTGCCGAGCGCGGCAATCTGCGAAATTCAGTGCAGATCAGTACACAGGCGCACCGAGAAGCAGAACGGCGCGGTTATCTCAATCATGCCGAAAGTTGAGGTGCACCGGCTTTCTCAACTGCTGCCAAGACTGGGCCACTTGGTCTGGCCGACATCGGGGATCGTGGCTGAAGTGATAATCAAAGTGGAATAGCGGGGGAACATGTATCGCAAGTTGAGGTGCTTTGGCGCAATTCTGGGCGTCCTTTCGCTTTGGATAACCGGGCCGATTTGGGCGCAGCAGGGCCCGTACACGATGATGGACTGGGTGACGGTCAACGTCACTGCGGCACCGATAATGGCCGGGCAGAGCTTTGGGGAGGTTGTTGTCGGGCAAGACAATAGCGTGACCGTTGGCGGGCGGCTGGCGTTACTTCCTCTGGCCGGATCGGGGCCCGGCACCGTCTTTGCGGTTGCGGCGCCGGATGCTCGTTCTACCGTCTTGATGCAGCAGGTCCCGCAGCCGCAGGGCTGGTCTTCGCGCCTTGCTGCTGTTCCGGTGGATGCCACGCAGCCGATCTTTGCCCTTGCGCCGTCTGATCACGATATTTGGGACTTTGCCGGCCCCGTCCGGTGGACCCAGAACGGGAGCTATGCTGCCGTCGTCTATCGTCGCGACGAATTCGAGAGTGAGCTTTTATTGATCAGCCTACAGGACGCGCGAGGTTTCTTGCTTCAGGCCAACCGGCCGGACCAGCTTTCTTTCTGTCAAGACGTAAGGCATTTGGGCAATGGGTTACACGCGGTGATCTGCGGGCACCTTGAATGCCCGGGCGGAGGGTTGAGTTGCGGGATGGCCACGATAGCCGACGCGGGAAATAGCCTGATTGCCTTTCGGCTTCCGCCCACGGCTTCGGATCCGGCACTTATCCCTGTAACCTCGTCGGGTCCGATGACCGCGACGGCGGATTGTTCGGACCCAACCGCACGGCTGTCCAAGGACGATATCCTCGGGCAGTTCGAAGGCGCTGCGCTTGATACGCGTGAAGGTGCGGGGCGCTATGTCTTGCGACGTTACGGTGCCTATGACCGGGCGAGGGATGCCGGAACGCTTGTCAGCACCTCGGACTACGGTGGCAGCTGGATTGACCTCCAGCAAAGCTACAGGGTCAGGGAGGGCCAGCTTTGCAGCGCGAACCTGAATGGCACGAACTCATATTGCGAATATGTCAAACGATGCGATCCCGACGGCAAGGGTATTCGTGTCGTGCTGCTGGATGACCGCGATCAGATCAGTGTCCAATTCGATGTTCAAGTGCCGCTTCTTGCGCAGCCGGCGCAGGTCAGCTTTCAGGCCCCGGCAGGGACAATCTACGTGCAGGTAGCGTCGCGAAAAGAGGTTTCCGATGCCCTGGCCTTTGCCAGCCAGCTTGGCGCCGGTGCGCGGGTCTTTCAGGCGTCGAACGGTTGGTACGCGATCATTGCGTCACAGCTTACTGCCGCCGAGTACTCGGGCGGCATCGTCAACCTGATCCAGTCCAACGGATGGCCGTCCGACAGCCTGCTTACAAGGGGTGATACCTTTGTGAAGGAAATCACAGTTCCTGCGGTCAGCATTGCCCCAGCCGCGACCCCAGGCGCGCCGTCCGGAAACGCGGTGGCCAAGAGCGCGTTTGCGGCGTATCAGGCCAGAAACGGCGATGCGTTTGTAGCCCGGCTTATCGAGCAGACACGGTGGGTCAATTCGGCCGAACAATCGGTCTATCTGGGGCTGCTGACGAAAGCCATGATCACCCGCGATCCGGACATGACCGACCTGCGAAAGCTTTCGATCCTTCTTGCGGTTATGGACGATCTTGCCAAGCAGGCCGGTGGTGATGGTGATCTAATTCGGGCGATGAACTATGTCAGGAACACGAAACAGGGCCCGCACCCGTCACGGGCCGAGGTGCGGCATCCGACATCAGGTTGGTTGGAGGCTTCGCCAAGTGCCAAGGAGTTTCATGTCGTCAAGATTTCCGATCCGGCTTTGGTAGAGAAGTACAACCACCCAAGCGGAGAAGAAGCGGTTTTTCTGCTGGATCTTGCGACAGGCATCTGGAACCCGATGAATGACGGCACGAACGACGCCACTTTCAATTTCGTGGTCCAGTCATGGAACCCAAACGATTTCTGGCAGCATATGGTGCTCGATGTGGTGCCGTGGATGATCTACGGCGTCAGCTCTGACGATCAAACGACCTTCGCGGAGCGCATAGAAGCGTTTGAAAAGAGTGGTGTCGTCGACAAAGCGGCGCAGATATATGGCGCGATCAGTGACCCCACCGGCACGATCGCCCAGACCATCGGCGCGTTGCCCCCCAACTCGCAGATGACTGGTTTGTTGAACGCTTTGCAGGCCGCCCGGCAAACGCCATAAGGCGCAAGATCCCCCGTGACCGCATTCAACTGATTTGCCGCGCCTGAGGCTTTGGGTAAGCGATGCGACGGACCTGTAGGAAGAGCGGGGGTTGGATGTCGACCGAAATTATCGCGACAATCGGGTCGGGAGTGGCCATGCTGCTTTGAAAAGGCTGCTCGGATATCGCAAGAGTTTCCGATTTTTGCGATGTGCAAAGGCGACGCTGCTAGGGATGGGGAGCAGCTCAAGCATTCAAATTTCAACCAAGACCCTTTGCCCATCGACGCAACTGTTTTGCGTTCAGTTTCTACGTTACACTCTGGGGATAAAGGCGGTCTCGTTTGGCCGGATGTCGTTGGTCACGCGATCGCGGATAAATTTTGAAATCTCTCTGGATTCAAGATCAAAGGTTCCACATCCGCGAAGCGCCATGCGGGAATTGATATTTGTGCCCAGAAATTCGTAAATGACGCGATAGCAGGCGATATCACGCACGGTTTCGGTGGCGATCCCCATCGTAAGGCCGGACAGATAGGTCGAGTATTTGAGAGCGTTGGCATAGACAACCGTTTGCCAGATGCGCGTGCCGGACCCTTTTTCGCGTTCGTAAATGAACAGCCGGTCGGCATTGAATAAGGCGACGCCTTCAAATTTGTTGATCGAGGCGGCCCCATCGGTGACATCCGGGTAGCGTTCAACATTCTTGGTCAGCACCGCGCCGTCTGCTTCGTAAATGCACAAGAGCGAACGGGTGATCTCATTGGGTCGGTCCGCGATAATGAAGTGGGAATAGTAATAGCCAAGAAACGGTTGCAGTTCATCCTTGGCGTTGGCATTGCTGCGCAAACTGCTGGTCACAAACGCCTGCAACGGATCAAGCGATGCCGCACGGGGCGGGTTGAGCGCTACCAGTTTTTTGAACGCATCAAACGGTAACAGGATTTCGGTTTCTTCAACGCCGAAATAGTCCGAGATCTTGCGCAAGTTACGTACCGAGGGCAGGTTTTTGCCCGCCAGATATTTGGTGTACTGCTGGCGAGAGATTTTCAGATCCCGGCACACCGACGAGATCGACGGGCAGTAGCTGGTCAATAGCCGCAGGTTCGCGGCAAAGGTGGCGTGGTTTTCCATAGGTCCAATCCAGAAGCGCGTCTGAAGTGTCCTACTTGACGCGAACTGACGCAAGATCATTACGCTACGCGTCAGTTTTTGCCGCACCAAAATGTTGCTGGAATGCAGGCAGTGCCATAGCCTTCAGCCAGGATGTGCCGTCAATGACGGCAATTTCTGCTTCAGGGGGGATATATGACATATTTAGCAAATATCAGGAAACTGGCCAGCGCCGGTGCGATCTGCATCGCAGGTTTTGGCATTGCTGCGGCGGCGCAAGCCGAAGAGATCAGGCTGCAGGTTGATTCTGATTTCGGCCAGTTGGACCCGGCGTTCTGGCAAAGCAGCGCCGATCAGACGATCATAGACGCGATTTTTCCAAAACTGATCGAGTTCAAATCCGATACCAATTGGGATTGGCAGCTTTCGGCGGCCGAATCGATAGAACAGGTCGATGATCTGACCATCAAATTCACGCTTAAGCCGGGCCTGATGTGGACCGGCGATTTCGGCGAAGTCACTGCCGAAGACGTGGAATATTCATTCGAGCGCTTCACCAATGAAGCATTGGCCGCACCGAACAGCGGTGACTGGGCGCCGCTCAAGGATGTCGAGGTGCTGGATAAATACAGTGGCCTGATCCACTTTAACGAACCGTTCGCACCGGTCTGGTGGAGCACATTGCCCTATACCGGAGGTGCCATCATCAGCAAGGTGGCGACCGAAGCCGCGGGCGGCACGTTCACGACCGAACCACCTGCATCTGCCGGGCCCTACAAAATTGAGAAATGGGACCAGGGCCAGCAAACCGTTCTGGTTGCGCATGACGGATGGAATGGCGACAAACCCGCCTATGACCGCGTGGTGCTGATCCCGATCAATGACGCCAAATCCGCCGAAGTAGCCTTTGAGGCGGGACAGGTGGATGTGGCCAGTGTCGCGATCAGCTCGGTGCCCGAGCTGGAGGCGAACATGCCTGAAAACGCCACGCTTGAGGTGCGCCCGACAGCCGGGTATTTCTGGCTTGGCCTGAACGCCGAAAACCCATCTTTGCAAGACCCCCGCATCCGCGAGGCGATCACCAAGGCGGTTGATGTAGATGCGATCATCGAAGGTGCGTATTTCGGTATTCCCGAACGCTCGACCGGGTTGGTCGCACCGGGCCTGATCGGGTTCAGCGAAGAGCCGCAGCCGGGCCGCGATCTTGCAGGCGCGCAGGCGCTGATGGCGGAGGCTGGCGTCACGTCGCTTGATCTGGAACTGGAACTGCAAAACTCAACCGATGAGCAGACCGCAGGGTTGATCATTCAGGCCAACCTTGCCGAGATCGGCGTCAATGTGCAGCTTAACACCCATGAAAGTGGCACGTTCTGGAGCCTGGGCGATGAAAAGGGCGTTAACATGCAGCTGACCCTGAAAGAGTTCACCAGCCCGCCGGACCCCGCATGGTCAACCCAGTGGTTTTTGGCCGAGCAGGCAGGAATCTGGAATTGGGAATGGTTCAAGAACGACGAATACGAAAAGCTGCACTATGCCGCCATGGCCGAGACCGATTTCGGCAAACGGGCAATGATCTATCAGGACATGCAAGATCTGATGGATGCTTCGCATTCCTTTGTCTGGCTGATCCATCCACCGGCGTCGCTGATCTATAACAGCGCAATCAAACCGGGGCTGCTGCCGAACGGCGACTACAAGTTGCAAGCTTTCGCGCCGGTAGAATAGCCCGCTACTGTCGCGCTATTTCTAAGCCAAAACTGCTGGCGGGGCCAAAGTGCCGCCGCCAGCAGGCGTGCACGCCGCGAAAAATCAACGGGAAAAATCAATTCATGGCCGCTGACGTGACCCCATTGCATGAACCTACATTGGTGATCGATCCTTCCGATCTGCCCTACCGAGTGATCGAGGAAGAAATCTTCATCCCGCTGGACGACGGCACAAGAATGGCCGCCCGGATCTGGCGGCCAGCGAATGCGGATGCTGAAAAATTTCCCGCGATTTTGGAATATATCCCTTACCGCAAGCGCGATGGCACGCGGACGCGCGACGAAGAACAACATGCCTATCTGGCTGGCCACGGATATGTTTGCGCGCGCGTCGACATGCGCGGATCGGGCGATTCCGATGGGGTGCAGCTGGATGAATACCTGCCAATAGAACAAAGCGACGGGCTTGAGGTGATCGCATGGCTGGCGGCACAGCCCTGGTGTACCGGATCGGTGGGCATGTTCGGCCTGTCGTGGGGCGGCATTACTACATTGCAGCTGGCCACGCATCAGCCGCCTGCGCTGAAAACCATAATCCCCGTCGGGGCATCCGATGACCGTTATTACGATGACGCATGTTATTTTGTCGGCGGGCTTGCGGGCGAAACCGTTGGCTGGGGCGGCGTCATGTTTGGCTATAATGGCCGCCCGCCGGACCCCGAGATTTTTGGCGATGGCTGGCGCGAGGCATGGATGCGCCGTCTGGCCGAGCCGGACCTGTTCATGAAGATCTGGCTGGAGCACCAGCAGCGCGATGACTACTGGCTGCAAGGCACCGTCTGCACCGATTACACGCGCATCAAGATCCCGGTCTATGCCATCAGCGGCTGGACCGATTGCTGGCCAAATACGGTGATGCGGCTGATGAAGAACCTTTCGGTGCCGCGCAAGGGCCTGATCGGGCCGTGGTCGCATCTTTATGCGGATCGGGCCCTGCCGGGGCCGGGGGTGAATTTTCTGGATGAAATGCTGCGCTGGTTCGACCGTTGGCTGAAAGACGTCAAAAACGGGATCGAAGATGAGCCGATGCTGACCGTCTATCGCCAACAAGAGGTATCGCCTGACCCCTGTCATGCCACCCGCCCCGGCGTCTGGCTGGACGCAGCCACCTGGCCGGACGTGTCACTGTCGCACCTGACGTTCTGGCTTGGCACCGCAGGTCTGTGCGACGCCCCGCAAAAGGGGGTGTCGTCGATCTGCTCGCCGCAATCCTTGGGGATGCTCAGCGGCGATTACATGCCGGTGTCGAACGATCCGACAATGGCGCAGATGCCCGGTGATCAGCGTAGTGAAGATGCCGGATCTTTGTGTTTTGATACCGGCCCGCTTGGCGCGCCGCTGGACATCATCGGCACCAGCACGATTGATTTTGAGGTCAGCACCGACGCGGGTTGCGGGCTTTTGGCGGTGCGCTTGTGTGATGTGGATGAAAATGGCGCATCGACACTGATCACTTACGGCATCGTCAATCTGGCACAACGCGACGGGCGCGAGATCTGTGCCGATGTGGTGGCAAGCACCCGGTATCGTATTCGTTATGAGTTGAACGACATCGCGCACCGAGTTGTGAAAGGCCATACCCTGCGCGTGGCTGTATCAAATGCCATGTGGCCGATGGCTTGGCCGGTGGCCGAAAATCACACCCTGACTCTGCATCTGGAAAACTGCCGCATCGATCTGCCCAATGCCCAGCTTAACCTAAGCGATGCCGCGCGCGTGCTGTTTTCCCAGCCACGTGTGGCCAAGTCGGGCGAGGTGACCGCCCTGCAAGACAGCAGCCATAGCCGCACCATTGGCCATGACCTGACGAGCGGTACGAAAACGCTGACGATTCAGGAGGATTTCGGCGCCCAAGTGCTGCATAGTGCCGATATCACGGTGACTGGGCACACCTGCGACCGATTTGAAATCGCAGATGCGGATGTATCGACCGCCCGGGCCGATTATGATTTTCGCATGGGCTATGCGCGCGACGGCTGGAATGTTGCAACCCAGGGCAAGATGACAATGACCTGTGATCGTGATAATTTCTATTTGCGCGGCGAATTGCGTGCCTTTGAGGATGACCGCGAAATTTTCAGCCGCACCTGGGACGAAGCAATCCAGCGCAAGGGGTTCTAGCCACATGTCCCAAGCGGAGAGCATTCGATGATTGGCTATGCTGTTCAGCGCATTGTGGTGGCCATCTTGATCGTCTTGTTGGCGATCACGGCGCTCTTTGTGATGATCCAGTTTGTCCCCGGCGACCCGGTGAACGTTATGCTCGGGCCACGCGCCACGCCAGAGTTGAAAGAGGCCCTGCGCGAGCGGCTGCATCTGAACCAGTCGGTCTTTGTGCAGATCTATTATTTCTTTACCGGCGTCTTGCGCGGCGATCTGGGTGTTGATCTGACCTCGAACCGGCCGGTCGTGTCCATCCTTGTCGAACAAGTACCCTATACGGCCATGCTGGTACTGGCGATCTTGCTGATCACATTGCTGGGCATTCCAATTGGCACCTATGCTGCGGTACATCGCGGCGGCGCGTTCGATCAGATCAGCGGCGTTGTCTCTGTATCGCTAATTGCGGTGCCGCCTATCGTGATCGGGCTTTATCTGATCTTGATCTTTTCGATCCAATTGAAATGGCTGCCTGCCATTGGCGCCGGAGAGGGCCTTGCCGGGACAATCAGACATCTGGTGCTGCCCACGCTGGCGATTGGCCTGACTTGGATCGGCTATGTCGCGCGTTTGGTGCGGGCGTCGGTGATTGAAGTGCTGACGCAAAACCATGTCAAAACCGCCCGCGCCTTTGGCATTCCCGAAAAGCTGGTGTTGCGGCGCTATGTGCTGCGGGTGGCACTGCCAGCGACCGTGACCGTGCTGGGCGTCAGCATCGGGTTTATCTTGTCCAGCGCGGTGATCGTCGAGATCTTGTTTGCCCGGCCCGGCATCGGCAAACTGGCCTATGATGCGGTGATCAGCCGGAATTATCCGGTGGTGATGGGCACGGTGCTGGCCAGCACGCTGTTTATCGTCGCCGCCACGACGCTGTCGGATCTCTTGAATGTCATGCTTGATCCGCGTTCGCGCGATGAGAACACATGACGGCGCTGACCGCCCCTCCGGTGTCGCGCACCGGGCGCATTGGCGCGGTTTTGCGCGCGCTGTGTTCCAGCCCTTTGGGTGCGTTCAGCTGTATCATTGTTGTGCTGTTTTTTGCCGTGGGGATCACGGCGGATTTCATCGCCCCCTATGACCCGATCAAGATCGATATTCGCAACAAGTTGATCGGACCAAGCTGGGAACACTGGCTGGGCACCGATCAGCTGGGTCGCGATACGCTGTCGCGGCTGATTGTCGGGACCAAGGTGGCGCTTTATCTGGCCATCACCGCGGTCTCCATTGCACTGGTGATTGGTACGGTTCTGGGCATGCTGGCGGCCTTTACCAACCGCTGGGTCGACTGGGCGTTGCTTTTGGTTTTTGACACCGTGCGGTCCTTTCCCGGCATCATGTTTGCCCTGACGGTGGTGGCGCTTTTTGGTCCAAGCGAGAATTCCATTGTGGCGATTGTCGTGGTCTCGACTTTCCCGTCCTATGCGCGGCTTGTGCGCACGCAGGTCATGTCGCTGCGCAACGCCGAATTCATCGAGGTGCAGCGTTCCATGGGCGCCAGCCTGACACGTATCTTGCGCCAGCATATCTTGCCCAACGTCATTGGTCCGGTCCTGATCGTGGCCAGCATGGATGTGCCGCTGGTGATCGGGGTCGAGGCGGGCCTTAGCTTTCTTGGTCTGGGTGTGCGCCCGCCCACACCCAGTTGGGGGACCATCTTGAATGACGGGTTTTCGTTCATCCGCAACACCTCGTGGATTGTGTTGGCCGGGGGTTTGCCGCTGATCCTGACAACCGTTGCTTTCACCTCGCTTGGCGAACGCCTGCGCGATATCCTTGACCCCAAGCTGCGCAAGTAGGACCGGATGATTCACCCTTCGCAAAACCTCGTCGAGATCAAGGATCTTTGCATAGACTTTGGCCCTGTGCGCGCCGTGAAAAGCGCCAATATGACCATTCGGCACGGCCAGATCATGGGCCTTGTCGGTGAAAGTGGCAGTGGCAAATCCACATTGGCCAACGCGCTTATTGGCCTGTTGCCCCATGCCGCCCAGATCACCGAAGGCACGATGAAGTTTGAGGGCCGCGATCTGCGCGGGTTTTCACCCGATGACTGGCAGGCCTTGCGGGGGCGCGAAGTATCCTATGTCTCTCAGGATCCGATGAGCGCGCTGAACCCTACCTTACGCATCGGCGAACTGATGGTTGATATTCAGCATTGGAGCGATGACACCGTTGCCGCAAAGCGCAAACGCGCCCTCACCGCGCTGGAGCAGGTCAAAATGCCCAACCCGCAGTCGCGGCTGGATATGTATCCGCACGAATTGTCGGGTGGGCAAAAGCAGCGCGTATGCATCGCCATGGCAATAATGGCGCAGCCCAAGCTGTTGATCGCGGATGAGGCGACGACGGCGCTGGATGCCACATTGGAAGTGCAGATCGTCAAACTGCTGAAAGAGCTGCAATCCGACATCGGCTGTGCGATGCTGTTTGTCACCCACCATCTGACGGTGGTCGAAGCGTTGTGCGATGATGTGGCGGTCATGTACCAGGGCGACATTCGCGAAATGGGGCAGGTCAGGGACGTGTTTTCCAACCCCACGGACGCCTATACCCGAAGCCTGCTCAACTGTGATCCGGCGCGCATACATGAAAAATGCCGCCGCTTGCCGGTGATGTCCGATCCCAGCCTGAAACGCCTATCTGATCCGCAGATGGACAAGGCCCGGATTGACAGAACCGTCAGCCCGCTCCTGTCTATTGATGGGCTTAACGTCACCTTCGCCAAGCCGCGCAGCCTGATGAACCTGATCCTTGGGCAGCCCGCCGGAAGGATCGAGGCGGTCAAGGATGTTTGTCTGGATGTCGCCCCCGGAGAAACCGTGGCGCTGGTCGGTGAAAGCGGGTCTGGCAAGTCAACCCTAGCCCGCGCTGTGTTCCGTTTGGTGGGCGCGGAAAGCGGCAACATCTTGTTTGAGGGCGAAGACCTGCTGCAAGCAAACCCGCCGCAAATGCGCGCCGCCCGCAACCGGATGTCGATGATGATGCAAGATCCGATTGGCAGCCTCAGCCCCCGCTCAACGATTGGGGCCGCCGTGGTGGAACCCCATATCATATCCGGCCAGTCGGCAGGCATGAACCTGCAAGACGAGGCAAAGCGCCTGCTGGATCTGGTGGGCCTGCCCGCCGGGTTCGCCGATCGCTATCCACATGAATTGTCAGGCGGACAGGCGCGCCGCGTCGGTGTTGCGCGGGCGCTAGCGCTGAACCCGAAACTGGTGATCGCGGATGAACCCACGGCCGGGCTGGACGTTTCAATTCAGGGCGAAGTGTTCAACCTGCTGGCCAGCCTGCGCGAAACGCTGCAATTGTCGATCCTTATCATCACCCATAACCTGCATGTCGTTCGCCATTTGGCGGACCGGATGGCGATCATGTATCATGGCCGGATTGTAGAGGCGGGCGATACCGAAGACATCATCACCGCACCGAAACATGATTACACCAAGCTGTTGTTAAACGCCAATTTGCAGGCGCGGTACTGACATATTGAAATATCAGGACGATCCAATGGGGGCCTCCCCCCGGAACGATAATTCATGCCCTCAGGGCAATGCCCGGTTCTGTCGCAAAGTTTTCGCGGTTGGCCGGACTGGCTCGAGCATGGTAGGTGCGGGTTTTTGAGTTTGAAAGCGAGCGCCCAGCCGTGACGATTGATTTCAAAGGAAGCCATTTCCCGAAGATCGTGATCCTTTACGCAGTGTTTTTCTATGTCCGCTACGGTGTTTCGTATCGGGATCTCGAAGAGATCATGGCCGAGCGTGGGGTTGAGATCGATCACGCCACGCTGAACCGCTGGGTGGTGAAGTTC
>JBAUHP010000236.1:0-3071 GCA_049680345.1 Albidovulum sp.
TGGCCACTGACGCGCGGCATGGATGAGGCTGAAACCTATATGGGGCGGCTTGATGAGTCGATGGCGGCCAATCCCGGCGCCAAGCGACCGATCATGGCGATGATGCGCCACACCGCCCTTTATGACCGCCGCGAAGACTGGATGGTGCCGGTAAAGGCCGCCCAGCGCCAGTTGTCGCAGTTTGAAAACCTGTTCAAGAACCTCGGCGATGTTGAAAACGGTTTCCCCAAGGCGATTCCGTTTGATCAGCTTGGCAACCGTGCCGAATATGACCCTGAAATGCTCAGCCGCAATCTGATGTTCGGCACCCCGGATGAGGCCATCGAAAAGCTGAAAACCTATCAGGCAATGGGGGTCGATGAATTTATCTATTATTCCAGTCTTGGCCTTGGTCTGACCGAACAAAAACGCTCGCTCGAACTCTTTTGCCGCGAAGTCATTCCTGCGTTTTCTTGAAGGAAATCCAATGTCTTATGTTGAAACCACGCGCCGTGGCCGGATTCTGGAAGTCACACTCAACAAGCCCAAGGTCAATGCGATTGACATCGAGATGAGCCGTGACATGGGCCGCGCCTTCGCCGAACTGCGCGAGGATCCCGATCTGTGGTGTGCAATCCTGACCGGCGCGGGCGAGAAGATCTTTTCGGCAGGCTGGGATCTCAAGGCGCTGAATTCTGGCGACATGGCGCTCGATAACTGGTGGGAAGAAGATTACGGCGATGGCGGCTTTGCCGGGCTGACCGAGAACTGGCGGCTGAACAAACCGGTGATCTGCGCGCTCAACGGTCTGGCCATCGGCGGCGGCTTTGAAATTGCGCTGGCCTGTGATCTGATCATTGCCGCCGATCACGTTGAGTTCGGCCTGCCGGAAATGCCTTTGGGCATCGTGCCTGACGCGGGCGCATTGCAGCGCCTGCCGCGCCGTATTCCGCACAATATCGCGATGGAGATGTTCTTGCTGGGCCGCCGGATGGGGGCGACTGAGGCCGCACATTATGGGCTGATCAATAAGGTCGTGCCGCGCGAAAAGCTGATGGACGCGGCCCGCGAATGGGCCGATCAGATCGCATGGTCGGCACCATTGGCGATGCAGGCCGTCAAAGAGGTCGAACGCGCGATCGAATGCCACCCGCTTGAGGCGGCTTTTGCCCATATGCGCGAAGGTGATCTGCCGACCTACCGCAAAATGCTGACCTCGGACGATGCCAAGGAAGGTGTGGCGGCCTTTGTTGAGCGGCGTGATCCTGTATTCAAGGGGAAGTGAATGTATCTTGATCCCAATTCCGTCACCCGCATCACCACCATTGGTGCTGGCCCCATCGGCGGCGGCTGGGCTGCGCATTTCCTGGCACGCGGCTATGATGTGACCGCCTATATCCATTCGGAAGCCGAAACAGCGGCCCTGATGGCAGTGATCGACACCGGCTGGATCAGCCTGGAAGCTTTGGGACTAGCAGAAGGCGCGTCGCGCGACCGGCTGACGGTCACCACCGATCTGGAAGCGGCAGTGAAAGACGCGCAGTTCATCCAGGAAAGTGCGCCCGAACGGTTGGAGCTCAAACAAGCGCTTTATGCGCGTCTCGGTGATCTTGTGCCGCCGGATTGTATCATCGGCTCTTCCACCTCGGGTCTGATGATGAGCGATATCCAAAAGGACTGCGCAATCGCCGAACGCACCGTGATCGGCCATCCGTTCAACCCGCCCTATCTTTTGCCCTTGGTCGAGATTGTCGGCGGTAAGAAAACCGACCCTGCGGCAGTGAAATGGGCGGCGGAATTCTATAAGGTTGCTGGCAAAGCACCCTTGGTCATGAAAAAGGAAATTCCCGGTTTTGTGGCAACCCGGTTGCAAGAAGCCCTTTGGCGTGAGGCTTTGCATATGGTCGCCAATGGCGAAGCGACGCCCGAAGATATCGACAATGCCCTGATGAACGGCCCCGCCCCCCGCATGGCGGTGCAGGGCCAGTGCATGGCCTTTCACGTTGCATGCGGCGAAGGCGGAATGGCCACCAACCTTGATCAGTTCGGCCCGGCGCTGAAATGGCCCTGGACCCGCCTGGAGGCCCCCGATCTAACGCAAGAGCTGCGCGACCGGATGGTCGATGGCTGTAACGCCATTGCCGCAGGACGGCATTTTGAGGATATGGCCGCCCAACGCGATCATGAGATTGTCGCGGTGCTAAACGCCATCCGCGCCGCGCGGGCATGATGCAAAGGTCAGGGTGAAGGCGGCTTCAGATGCGCCCGGCTTTGATATTGGGCAATGATGTTGCGCTGAATATCGGAGGTGCCGCCATAGATCACGCCGCCCGTCGCATCGCGCAAATCGCGCGCCATATCGGTGTCAAACATGAACCCCTGACCACCGAAGGTCCGCACCGCGGCAAGGCTTGAGGCAAGAAAGGCCTCTGAGATGTGCAGTTTGGTAATGGCCGCCTGCATCGCATCACTTGCACCGGCATCCATTTGCCATGCCGCCCGCATCTGCATAAGCCGCGCCGTTTCATAACGCAGCCGCATGTCCGCCAGCCGATTGGCGACCGATTGGTTTTGCTCTATCGGCCTGCCAGATGCCTTCCGGCTGCGGGCAAAGGCGATGCAATCGTCAAGTTGCCGCTTCATGCGGCCAACCTGACCGCAAAAGATCATCTGCCGTTCCCATTCGCCAGAGCGGGCAAAGATTGCGCTGCCCGCGCCTTCGGGGCCCAGACGCGCCCATTCCGGCACGGTGCAATCGGAAAATCGAAGTGGCCCGGTTGCGATCGTGCGAAGCCCGGATTTTTGAACCTCTGGCCCTACCTGAAACCCCGGCACTGAAGCATCCACAAGAAACGCACTTACCCCCCAGGTCCCGGCGGTCGGATCGGTTGCGGCAAAGACAATCGCAAAATCGCAACCCGGTGCCTGACCGACCAGGGTCTTTTCGCCATTCAAAACATAGCCTCCGTCGCCTTTCAGCGCCACGGTCGCAACCGTCATCGCATCCGAGCCCGAGGCGGCTTCTGTCACCGCATCCGCGCCGATCCAGTCGCCGCGCAATATCGGGCCAAGGTAGCGGGCCTTTTGCTCGG
>JBAUHP010000237.1:0-2792 GCA_049680345.1 Albidovulum sp.
GCTATATGACCCAGATCAAGACCCGCCCACCGGCATTTGTGGTGATGACCAACCATGCCGACCTTCTGCCCGAAAGCTATTCGCGCTATCTTGTCAACCACTTACGGGTTGATTTTGATATGCCGGGCACCCCAATTCGCATGACCTTCCGCGATCAAGGCGACAAGAACCCCTATAAGGATCAAAAATTCCACACGCCTTCCCGCTTGCGCAAGCATACTGAGGGGCGGGCACGCGAAGACTACCGCAAACGCTGATCTGCGGGCCCTACCTGGCCTTGTGCCGCGCAACCGGCGAAAACGCCGCGTTGCCCGTGGCAAGGGCGGGCTTGGGCAGATGGGGCAATTGGCACGGCTATGCCATGTGATGACAATTCTCGGAGCTTGACATCAGCGCTCCATCCTTACGCCCGTCAGACCCACCTGAAGCGAGGATGGGTCAGACGATCGGTCGAACGCCACTGCGCGTGCGACAGCATCCCCCAAGGTTTCACTTCGGTTAAGGCGTAGTGCGCCATGTTCATAGGCGTCATGCTCTATCAATATGCAGGTGTCGGCACCCGCCTGCCGCTGGGCTGCATGATAGCGCCGAATGGATGAGATCGGCACGCGCGCGTCATTGGGGCATGCCTGCGCCAAAATACGCGCACCCGTGGGGGCGATACGCGACGGAAAGGCGAAACCGCCGGAATAGGCCAGAACGGTCGCAATCAGGGGGCGATCAAGGCCAAGTGCGGGGGCCAGATGAAGCACGTTAAGCGCCGAAATCGCCCCGGCCGAGCTGCCACCAAGCAAGATGCGGCCCGTAAGGTTCCATTCTTGCGCCCGCGCGGCTGCAAGGTTGAGAAAGGCGCAGCAATCCTCAACCACGCCCAAGGGGCGCGCGCCAAAGAATGTCTCGTGCATTTCCTCGCCAATACCTTGGGCTTCGGCGATCAACCCGGGCAAGAGGGCCTCGCTGCGCGCGTTCAAGATCGCCGGTGGGCGGGCCAGCCGATAGTCGATAAAGGCCGAAGCGATCCCGTGGCGGGCGAATTCAGCCGCGATCAGCCCATGGTTACGGTGGCTGCGCGATCCAGTGCGGAAACCACCGGAATGCATCCAGACCAGCAGATCTGCCGGGGCGTGGTCGCGGCTGGGCAAATAAAGATCAGCGTCAAGCACGCGCTCACCCTTGCGCGTCGGATGGGTCGCATAAGGAATGGTTTGGAACTGCACCAGCCGCCTGCCTGTCTTTTGGTGGGCTTAAGCGCCCCTGAGTCTTGCAAAAGTTATCCGTGGCCCGGCGTGACAGGTCAAGCGTTGGCTTCAGACCAGATTGCCTTGCGCGTCCAGCCGCGTGCGGCCGCCCAGCCAAGGATGAAGCGCTGGCGGCAGGGTGACGGAGCCATCGGCCTCTTGCCCGTTTTCCAAAACCGCGATCAAGCAGCGCCCGACCGCAAGGCCCGAGCCGTTCAATGTATGCACAAACTCCGGCTTGCCACCTGCGGGGCGGTAGCGGGCATTCATGCGGCGGGCCTGAAAATCACCACAGACCGAGACCGAAGAGATTTCGCGGTAGCTGTTTTGGCCCGGCAGCCAAACCTCAATGTCATGGGTCTTGCGCGCACCAAAGCCCATATCACCGCCGCACAGAACGACGGTGCGGTAGGGCAGGTCAAGCCGCTCCAACACCGTCTCAGCGCAGCGGGTCATGCGGTCATGTTCGGCCATGCTGGCTTCGGGCGCGGTGATCGACACCATCTCGACCTTCTCAAACTGATGCTGGCGCAGCATTCCCGACGTGTCCTTGCCCGCCGATCCGGCCTCGGAGCGGAAGCACTGGGTATGGGCCACATAGCGGCGGGGAAGATAGCTTTCCTCAACGATGGCGCCGCTTACGATATTGGTCAGCGGCACTTCGGCGGTCGGTACCAGCCACCAGCCGTTGGTGGTCTCGTAGCTGTCGTCGCCGAATTTCGGCAGCTGCCCGGTGCCTTCCATCATCTCTTTGCGCACCAAGACTGGGACCCAGGTTTCGCAAAGCCCATGTTCGGTGGTGTGCAGATCAAGCATGAATTGCCCCAGGGCCCGGTGAAGGCGGGCAACGCCGCCCGACAAAAGCATGAAGCGGGCGCCGGAGAGTTTGGCGGCGGTTTCAAAATCCATACCACCGCTGACGGCGGCAAGCTGGTAATGTTCCTTGGGGGCGAAATCGAAGGTGCGGGGCGCGCCCCAGCGGCGGACCTCGACATTATCGGCCTCATCTTGGCCCGGCGGGACATCTTCATGCGGCAGGTTCGGCAGGGCCAGCAAGAGATCGCGCAGGCGGGCGTCTTCAAGGCCCGCCTCTTCGGTCAGCCGCGCCACTTCGGCCTTTTTATCGGCAACGAGGGCGCGCAGGCGTTCAAATTCGGCGTCATCGCCGCGCGCCTTGGCGGCCCCCACTTCCTTGGAGGCGGCGTTTTGGGCGGCTTGCGCGGTTTCAGAGGCCAGGATCCTGGCCCGGCGGGCTTCATCAAGCGCGAGGATTTCGGGCGATTGCGCGGCCAATCCGCGCCGGGCGAGGGCGGCGTCAAAAGCGGCGGGGTTTTCGCGGATGGCGCGGATATCGTGCATGGATCACCTATAAAGCAGTTCCGCCCAGATATGCCCGATCAGCGCGATCAGGGAAACCGCAAAAATCAACCGGCTTTCACAGCCTTTTCACAGTGAAAAATTTTGTAAGCCTTTGAATTGCAGAGGCTCCATGTTTTTTGTTAACCAAATTGAAAGGATTTTCATTGGGTGTTCACAGCGGCTGCCCGAGGGTTT
>JBAUHP010000238.1:0-7313 GCA_049680345.1 Albidovulum sp.
AAACCATACCGACCCGCTTCGACGGTGTCACCGCCTGAGTGTGGGGATTATTCGGTAAGGCGGAAAGCTGCGATAAAAAAGCCGTCCATACCGCCCAGATCGGGCCAGTAATCGGGGCGCAGGCGCAAGCCACCTTCCGCGGTGATCCAGGCCGGGTCAACCCCGGGCAGATCAAGGGCCGCAGGGTCAATGGCAAGGCCCGCGTGACGTGCAAGGGCGGCACTTGCCTGCCGCTCGCCCTCATCCGGCAAAAGCGAACAGGTGGCAAAAACCAGCCGCCCGCCGGGTTTCAAAAAGGTAAGCGCACGGTCAAACAGGGCGGATTGCAGGGCGAATACATCCTTGAGGCCAGTCGAATCCTTGACGAAAGGCAAATCGGGATGGCGGCGGATCGTGCCGGTAGCCGAACATGGCGCGTCCAGCAAGACCGCGTCGAACAGCGCATCGGGTTGCCAATCCAGCGCATCGGCTATGATCATCTGCGCGCCCAGACCGCAGCGCTTCAGGTTCTCGCCGACCCGTTCCATACGCGCCGCCGACAGATCAAGTGAGGTGACATCAGCCCCGGCGGCGGCCAGTTGCAGGGTTTTGCCGCCCGGCGCTGCACAAAGATCAAGCACAGATTCGCCGGGGCCTACATGCAGGGCGCGGGCCGCAAGGCTGGCGGCGGCATCTTGCACCCACCAGTCGCCCGCCGCAAATCCGGGCAGCTCAGACACCTGTGTGGGCATTGCCAGCCGGACACTGCCGGTGGGCAAGACTTCGGCACCTTGCCCGAGTTGTGCTGCCAGACCCGCCGCATCGCCCGACTTCGCGGTGAAATCAAGGGCGGCACCCTTGGCATGTGCGGCCTCCATCGCCATGGTCGCAGGCTTGCCCCAGGCCGACATCAACCGCCCGCGCAGCCAACCCGGCAAGATCTGCGGCGGCGCATTCAAAAAGGCCGCGGGGTCAGTCGCGGTGGCCTTGCGCAAAACCGCATTGACCATTCCGGTGAAACCTTCGGTCTTGCGGCCAGCCGCACGGGTGATCGCCACGGCGTCATTGACCACACCATGCGCCGGCGCGCCCTGCCCAAGGATTTCGGCCAGGGCAAGCCGCAGCACCCCGCGCACAAAGGCCGGTGGTTCGCGCCGCAAGAAGGGCTTAAGATGCGCATCTATCGGCCCCAAAAGCCGCAATGTCAGCAGCGCCAACCGCTGGGCGCGGGCGCGGTCTGCGGGCGGTAATGCGGCCAAAGCCCCCCGGCCGATCTGGTCGGACAGGGGCGCATGATCCGTCGTCACGCCCAAGATAAGCCGGACTGCTGCACTGCGCGCCAGGTTTTCGTCCGCCATGCGATCTGCCTCAATCTGCTTGCCCGGTGATGGCGCTGGCCTATATCAGGGGGAAAGATGACACAAGGAATGCTGATGACGACCCCAGAGGACAAAGCCCTGCCCGAAGCCGCAAAGCGCGCCCTTGCCGAGGCCGAAGCCCGGCGCAAGGCGGCGGATCGGGTCGAATTCGCGCCCGAACTTGGGGGCCGCGACGGGCCCGACCCGGTGCGCTATGGCGATTGGGAGAAAAAGGGCCTGGCCGTCGATTTTTGAAGGCCAAGCGGGGCGGATCAAAGCCCCAGCACATCCAGCATATCATATTCGCCGGGCTTTTTATCTTGCCCCCAAAGGGCGGCACGCAGCGCACCTTTGGCAAAAAGGCTGCGATCGCTGGCGATATGGCGCAAGATGATACGCTCACCCTCGCCTGCGAAAATAACATCATGTTCGCCAATGATATCGCCGCCGCGAATCGCGGAAAAGCCGATAGCACCGGGTCTGCGTGCGCCGGTAATCCCATCGCGCCCCGAATCGCGGTGGTCTTCAAGGCTTATGCCGCGCCCGTCGGCGGCAGCCTGCCCCAGCATCAATGCGGTACCAGAGGGCGCATCAACCTTCATGCGGTGATGCGCCTCGACCACCTCGATATCCCAATCGGCATCAAGGGCGGCGGCGACCTTCTTGGTAAGCTGGGTCAAAAGATTGACCCCAAGGCTCATATTGCCCGCGCGCACAATCACCGCATGGCGCGCCGCAGCCTGAAGGGCTGCAAGGTGATCTGGCGCAAACCCTGTGGTGCCGATGACATGAACGGCGCGGGCCTGTGCTGCAAGGGCCGCAAATGCGACGGTGGCCGCGGGCGCGGTAAAATCAATCACGGCTTGCGCATTGGCGAAGGCTTCCAGCGCGTCATCCGTGACGATCACACCAATATCCACCCCGCCCATCGCGGCCCCAAGATCTTGGCCCAGCCATGCGTGACCGGCGCGTTCGACCGCGCCCACCAGCCGCGCCTTGTCTGACGCCATGATAGTTTTGGCCAGCATCTGCCCCATACGGCCAGAGGCGCCGGTAATCACGATACCCGGAAGGGTGTCGGCCTTGGTCATGGCATGCTCCTGTTACAACTTCGGCTTTCTTTAGCTTGGCGCGCCGGGCTTGGCAAAGGCCCCGTTGCGGGCAGCCCTTGCATGGCTTACATGGACGCCATGGCACAAAACCGCTTTTCTCAGGGCGCAGGCCCTTCGCAACGCCAACTTCGAGTTGGTGAAATGATCCGCCGCACTTTGTCAGAGATTCTGGCCAAGGGTGAGGTGCATGATCCCGATCTCAATCGCATCTCGATCACCGTGGGCGAAGTGCGCGCCTCGGGCGATCTGCGCGTGGCGACGGCCTATATCTTGCCGCTGGGCGGCGAGGGCGCGGAAGAGGCGCTGCTGGCCTTGCGCCGAAACAAGGGCGAATTGCGCCATCTGGTCGCCAAGGCGATGACGCTGAAATTCGCGCCAGAGCTGCGCTTTGCGGTCGATAAGACCTTTGATCAGATGGACGAAACCCGACGGTTGTTTGCCGATGAACGGGTGCAGCGCGATATTGCCCGGCAAGACAGCGACCGTGACGGCGATGATGAAGCTTTGGGCTAAGGCCGGGTTGATCCTTCTGGCGCTGTGCTGCAAGGCGCAAGCGGCACAGCCGTGCGAGATTGTCATGTTTGAGGATCAAAATTACAGCATATGCTCCGCCCGGGCCGGGGATGATCTGCGGCTGTTCTTGAACGGCGCCGATGATGTGCCCTTGGGCAGTTTTGGCGCGGTTAACCAAGTGTTGGCGGATGAACAGCGCCAGCTGGCCTTCGCAATGAATGCCGGCATGTATCATGCGAACCGTAAACCCGTGGGTCTTTACATCGAGAACCGCCAAGAGACGGCGGGGCTGGTACGCCGGGCCGGGCCGGGGAATTTCGGTCTTTTGCCCAATGGCGTGTTTTGCGTGATGGACAAGGGTTTCGCGGTGATTGAGACCTTGGCCTTTGATGCCGCGCGTCCAGATTGCCGATTTGCCAGCCAGTCAGGGCCAATGCTGGTGATCAGCGGCGCCTTGCACCCGAAATTCCTGCCCGATTCGGATTCGTATAATGTGCGAAACGGCGTGGGCGTTACGGCAGATGGCGGTCTTGCCTATTTCGCAATCTCCGAGAAGCCGGTGAATTTTGCCACCTTTGCGCGGCTGTTTCGCGACCATCTGGGCACGCCCAATGCCTTGTTCCTTGATGGCCATATCTCCAAGCTTTATGCGCCGAGCCTTGGCCGCAATGATTTTGGCTTGCCGATGGGGCCGATTCTGGGCTTAGCGGTTCCGCTGCCCTGATTGACCTGCCTTCAGGCATTGGATAGCACCAGCATTCTTCGTGAAGGGACAAGACATGGCACGCAAAAAAGGCCGCGATATTTCCGGCTGGCTGGTGGTGGACAAGCCCGCAGGCATCACATCAACCGCGGTGGTGGGCAAGGTTCGCTGGGCATTGGATGCCAAGAAGGCCGGCCATGCAGGAACGCTTGATCCGGCCGCGACCGGGGTTTTGGCCGTGGCCTTGGGCGAGGCCACAAAAACCGTGCCATTCGTAACCGATGCGCTCAAATGCTACCGTTTCGCGGTGCGCTTGGGGGCCGCGACCAATACCGATGATGCCGAAGGCGAGGTGATTGAAACATCCACGCTGCGCCCGTCAGATGACGATATCCGCGCCGGATTGGCCAGATTTCGCGGTGACATCATGCAAGTGCCGCCGCAGTTTTCAGCCGTGAAGGTGGATGGCGAACGCGCCTATGTGCTGGCGCGGGCGGGCGAAGAAATGGCGCTGGCGGCGCGCGAATTGTGGGTCGAATCGCTTGAGATGATCGCGCGCCCCGATGCCGATACGGTCGAGCTTGAGATGGTTTGCGGCAAGGGCGGATATGTCAGGTCAATCGCGCGCGATCTGGGGGCTGATTTGGGCGCATTCGGTCATGTTTTGTGGCTGCGCCGCGAATGGTCGGGGCCGTTTGAGGCCAGCGATGGTGTCAGTCTTGAAAAAATCGACGCTTTGGCGCGAACCGAGGCACTGGATGCCATGATCTTGCCCTTGGAAATCGGGCTGGCGGATCTGCCAGAGTTGAAGGCAACGGCGCAAGGGGCAGTCCGGCTTCGCAATGGAAATCCGGGGATGGTTGTCGCATCGGATGTCGAATTTGGAGATGAGGCCTGGGCCAGCTATGAAGGCCGGGCAGTGGCGGTTGGTATCTATAAATCAGGCGAATTGCACCCTGATCGGGTGTTCAACCTTGCAAACAGCGACTGAAGCGATGCGGATAGCCATTGCTAGGCCGCAATAAACTTTCTTACGATAGGAACAGCAAGCACAGGCATTGCAGTGGAAGGGTGGCAAGAATGGCGCTGACGGATTCAAAACGGGCACTGACATTGCGTGATGTGTCCGAGGCTTCGGGCGTTTCGGAAATGACGGTCAGCCGGGTTTTACGCAACCGCGGCGATGTATCGACCGGCACGCGCGACAAGGTTTTGGAGGCAGCCAAACGCCTTGGCTATGTGCCCAACAAGATTGCCGGCGCCTTGGCCTCACAACGGGTCAATCTGGTCGCGGTGATTGTACCGTCCTTGTCCAATCTGGTCTTCCCCGAAGTACTCAGCGGTATATCGGAAGGTCTGGAGGAATCGGGTCTGCAACCAGTCTTCGGAGTGACGAATTACGCGGCGGAGCGTGAAGAAACCGTGCTTTACGAAATGTTGTCCTGGCGCCCCTCGGGCGTGATCATCGCCGGGCTTGAACATAATCCCAGTTCGCGGGCGATGCTGAACAATGCGGGCATTCCGATCGTCGAGATAATGGACGTCGATGGCGAGGTGATTGATTCTGTTGTGGGCATTTCGCACAAACGCGCCGGGCTAGAAATGGCGCGGGCGATCGTCAAGGCGGGTTACCGGCGGATCGGATTCATGGGCACCAAGATGCCCGACGACCACCGCGCCCGCAAAAGGCTGGACGGTTTTGTGGCCGGGCTTGCCGAGGCGGGGATAACGCTAGAGGATAGCGAGTTTTATTCAGGCGGTTCCGCGCTTTTGAAGGGGCGCGAGATGACCGAGGCGATGCTGAAGCGCAGCCCGGATCTGGATTTTCTTTATTATTCCAATGACATGATTGGGGCGGGGGGGCTGCTTTATTGTCTTGATAAAGGCATTGATGTGCCGGGGCGCTTGGGCCTTGCCGGCTTCAATGGAGTTGAGCTTTTGGAAGGCTTGCCGCGCCGTCTGGCAACGATGGATGCGTGCCGCCGCGAAATCGGTCAACGCGCTGCTGGGATTATCTCTGGCAAAAGCGACAGCGGGCTGATCGGTGGCGAGAGGGTTGAGTTGACGCCGGTATTGCAAATCGGTGATACGATTCGTAATTCCTGACGGTCGTATCAATTTTTCTGCGAAAAATTGTGCGATTTTTCGCAGAAAAATCGAAGCCCTCAGCGGCGCAAGATGTAGATATCCATGATCCAGCCGTGATTGGCGCGTGCCTCTGCCCGTGTCTTCACAATTTGCGCCGTCATATCGGCCAGCGGGCCTGACAAGGCGATCTCTTCGGCCATTCCGACATAGGCGCCCCACCAGATTGTCACCCCTTGCGGGTCGATGGCCTGAAACGAACACTCACCATCAAGCATGATCGCCAGCGTATTCACACCCTCGGGCCACCCATCATCGCGCAATTTGCGCCCCGTGGTGACCATGAAGGGCGCACCAATTTCATTTAACGGCATAACATGCGATGCCGTTAAGGCCTGAAGCGAGGTTATGCCGGGGATGACACTCACATTCAGTGACAATTCTGCGCCTACCCGCCCGGCAATCCGCAAGGTGCTGTCGTAAAGCGACGGATCGCCCCAGACCAGCAAAGCCACACGGCCCTTTTTGCCGATTTCGCCAAGAATCGTGTCTTTCCAGACCGTTGCTATCGCATCATGCCAGTCGTCAACGCCCCGCTTGTAATCGAGGTTTGCGGCATCGCGTTTGGGCAGGTCAAACTCCACAATGCGCACGGATGGGTTTGTCAGCACATCGGCGCATATCTGGCGGCGAAGCCCAGCAAGATCTGCCTTGTCGTCGCCTTTGCGGGGAATGGCGATCAAATCGACCGAATTCAGCGCCTTAACCGCCTGCAAGGTCAGATGATCGGGATTACCGGTGCCGATACCGATCAAAAGCAGGTCAATCATTGCGCGCTCCGTTGGCTCAAAAGACGATCAGCCCTTCCAGATCAGTGCCGCCGCGCACCACAAGGCGCGCGGCGGCCCGTGTCAGCTGGCCTTGCCGCACCAAAGTCGTGCAGCCAGAATGCCCAGAACGGCCCAGGCCGCAATCCCCGCACCCAGCACCCGGGCAGCGAAGGCCGAAGCCACCTCTGGCGGGGCAACCCCCCAAAAGCTGTCGGGCTGCGGCGCGCCGATCACATGGGGTGCGGCCAGCAATGCACCGGCCAGCAGCGCCATGGCAAACCCACGCCCATATGCCAAAAGCGCAAGTCCAGCACCTGTGGCCAGCACCGTGCCCAACCACCAGACCTGACGGGCAAAGAGATCTGCCGCGATGGTTCCTGGCAGTTCAGGTGCAAGACCCAAAGCCGGGGCAAGATGCATGGCCGCAAAACCCGCAAGGCCCCATAAGATGCCATCGCGGGCGGCAACTTTACGGCCGAAATGCTCTGCCACGGCAAAGCCCGCAACCAGCAGCAGGCCAAAGCCGACGTAAGTCAAAGCCCAAAACAAGACTGTAAGGAGGTTGCGGGACATATCCCCGCTGGGGTGCTCATGCGGTGCCGCTTGAGCCCCATCTTCGCTGTGCCCATCGTCGCTATGGTCATGGCCTTCGGGCGCAGGCGCATCACTTGCCCCGCCGAAATGCACCAATGCACCGGTTTCATATTTCTCGCCCAGAAGGATGTATTCCTGA
>JBAUHP010000239.1:0-3896 GCA_049680345.1 Albidovulum sp.
GAGCTTATCCAGATGGGCAAGCAAGACGTGGTCTTTGCGGGCGGCGGGGAAGAGCTTGACTGGACCTTGTCATGCCTTTTCGACGCGATGGGGGCCATGTCGTCGAAATATAACGACACGCCGGAACGCGCCAGCCGCGCCTTTGACGCGTCGCGCGATGGTTTCGTGATTGCGGGCGGCGGCGGGGTTGTGGTTCTGGAAGAGCTAGAGCATGCCTTGGCACGCGGTGCCAAGATCTATGCCGAAGTCACCGGTTATGGCGCCACCTCGGATGGCCATGACATGGTAGCCCCTTCAGGCGAGGGTGGCGAGCGGTCGATGAAACTGGCGGTCTCGACCCTGCCCAAGGGCCGCCGCGTCGATTACATCAACGCCCATGGCACCTCGACCCCCGCAGGCGATGTGACCGAGGTCAAAGCCATCCGCCGGGTCTTCGGCGAAGGCAAAGTGCCGCCGATTTCATCGACAAAATCGCTGACCGGCCACAGCCTTGGTGCGACCGGTGTGCATGAGGCGATCTATTCGCTTTTGATGATGCAAGGTCGCTTCATTGCCGCTTCGGCCAATGTGACCGAACTTGACCCCGAACTTCACGATGCCGAGATCGCAACCAAGCTGCGCGAAAACGTCGATCTGGATTCCGTACTGTCCAACAGCTTCGGCTTTGGCGGCACCAATGCAACGCTTTTGATGAGCAAATACCTGGGGTAAGCCGACATGGCTGGATTGATGCAAGGCAAACGCGGGCTGATCATGGGCGTGGCCAATGAACGCTCTATCGCCTGGGGTATTGCGCGGGCCATGGCCGCCGAGGGGGCCGAGCTGGCCTTTACCTATCAAGGTGAAGCCTTCGGCAAACGGGTTGAGCCTTTGGCCGCCTCGCTTGGATCAAACATCTTGGTGGATGCCGATGTGCAAGATGACGCATCGCTTGATCTGGCCTTTGCGACCTTGAAGGAAAAATGGGGCAAGATCGACTTTTTGGTCCATGCCATCGCCTTTTCCGACAAGAATGAGCTGACCGGGCGGTTTATCAACACCAGCCGCGCAAACTTCAAAACCTCGCTGACGATCTCGTGTTTTTCTTTCATAGACGTGGCGCGCCGCGCCGCTGAGATGATGCCTGATGGTGGTACATTGCTGACGCTGACCTATCAGGGCTCAAACCGCGTCACACCCTTTTATAACGTCATGGGGGTCGCCAAGGCGGCACTGGAATCCTCGGTGCGCTATCTGGCCAATGATCTTGGGCCACAAGGCATCCGCGTTAACGCCGTATCGCCCGGCCCGATGAAGACCCTCGCGGGTGCTGCCATTGGCGGGGCGCGCAAGACATTCCGTCAGACCGAGGCGAACGCGCCCATGCGCTCAAACGCCACGCTGGAGGCGGTCGGTGGCACCGCCGTTTATCTGGCGTCGGATTACGGCTCTTTCACCACGGGTGAGATTATCCG
Source organism: Albidovulum sp. (assembly GCA_049680345.1). Classification (GTDB taxonomy): domain Bacteria; phylum Pseudomonadota; class Alphaproteobacteria; order Rhodobacterales; family Rhodobacteraceae; genus TMP-24. The sequence goes on from JBAUHP010000239.1 coordinate 1,455, forward strand.
CGTTGACGGCGGCTATCACGTGCTGGGCATGCCGCAGCCTGAATATCTGTGACGCCGCGCGGTTTGTAACCGTCACAATTGCGGGCTTGCCGCCCGCCCGCGCCCGCGCCACTCTGTCTTGATTGGGGGGCGGCGCATGGCCATCACTACCTGCATCTTCGACGCCTACGGCACGTTGTTTGACGTGGCCGCCGCTGCCCGCAAGGCGGCGGCAGAACCGGGGGGCGAAAGGCTTGCACAAATCTGGCCGCATCTGGCCGAGGATTGGCGGCGCAAGCAGTTGGAATATACATGGCTGCGGGCCGTTATGGGCGCGCATTGCGATTTTTGGGCGGTCACCGAAGACGGGCTGGATTGGGCCATGGAAGCCGCCGGGCTGGAGGATACGGCCTTGCGCGCCCGCCTTTTGGCACTTTACCGCGCGCTCGACGCCTATCCCGAAGTGCCGGCCATGCTCAAAACCCTCAAGACACGCGGCCTGAACACGGCGATCTTGTCAAACGGAGCACCTGCAATGCTGACGGATGCCGCTACCTCGGCGGGGATTACGCATCTTCTGGACGATCTCTTGTCAGTCGAAAGCGTCGGCGTTTTCAAGCCCGACGCAAGGGTCTACCGCATGGTGGGTACTAGGTTCGGGACGACGCCCGATCAGGTCTTGTTCGTGTCATCCAACGGATGGGACGCGGCCGGGGCTGCGGCCTTTGGCTTTCCCACGGTATGGGTCAACCGCGCGGGCCTTCCGGTTGACCGTCTGCCGGGACGCCCTGCGCATATTGTGACCGATCTGACCGGTATTCCCGATCTGGTCAGCCTATGACGGTTCAGTATTTCACCGCCTCAGACGGCGCGCGGCTGGCTTACCGCGATCAAGGCGCGGGCCTGCCTATGCTTTGCCTTGCGGGCCTTACCCGCAATTCGGCGGATTTCGACTTTCTCGCCCCTCACCTGCCCGATGTCCGGCTGATCCGCCCCGATTATCGCGGGCGCGGCGCATCGGCGCGCACCGGCGCCAAGACCTATACGGTGCCGCAAGAGGCAAGCGATGTCTTGGCGCTGCTCGATCATCTGGGGTTGGAAAAAGCCGCCATCATCGGCACCTCGCGCGGCGGGATCATCGGCATGTTTCTGGCCGCCACGGCCCGGCACCGGCTTGCGGGGCTGTGCTTGAATGACATCGGCCCGGTGATTGAACGGCAGGGGCTGGAGGCGATATCGGCCTATGTCGGGCGCAACCCGGCGGCGGTCAGTCTTGATGACCTTGCCGCCCGCCTGCCTGCCACCATGGCGGGCTTTGCCAATGTTCCTGCCCCGCGCTGGCGTGCCTTTGCCCAATGCCTTTACGATGAAGGCCCAACCGGCCTCACGATCCGCTATGACCCGGATCTGCGCGCGGCGTTCCTGGCCAGCATGGCCGCACCCGACGTCGATCTTTGGCCCTTGTTTGAGGCTTGCAAGGGCCTGCCGCTGGCCTTGATCCGGGGCGCCAATTCTGACCTTTTGTCGCCCGCAACCGTGGCTGAAATGCGCAAGCGCCGCCCTGATATGATCGCGGCCGACGTGCCGGACCGCGCCCATGTGCCGTTTTTGGATGAACCTGCGGCCTTGCTCGCGATCCGCGCATGGCGAAAGGAAATTGCGTGAATATCGATATGATCCGCGCCGCCGCCACCCGGCTGGCAGGCCGCGTGCGCCAGACGCCCCTGCTGTCGTCGCCATTTTTGGACGAAATCGCCGGGCGCCCGCTTTGGGTCAAGGCCGAATGCCTGCAACATACCGGATCATTCAAATATCGCGGTGGGCTGGCGGCGGTATCGTCGCTTTCGGATCAGGCCCGCGCCCAGGGCGTTGTGGCCTTTTCATCGGGCAATCATGCCCAAGGCGTCGCCCTTGCCGCACGCCAATATGGCGCGCCTGCAGTGATCATCATGCCAAAAGACGCCCCCGCCATCAAAATCGCCAACACCCGCGCCCTAGGGGCCGAGGTTGTGCTTTACGACCGCTGGTCAGAGGACCGCGATGCCATCGGCGCGGCCCTTGCCCAAGATCGCGGACTGACGCTGATCAAACCCTTTGATGAGCCTGAGGTGATTGCCGGGCAAGGCACAACCGGGCTGGAAATCGCAGCCCAGGCAGACGCACTGGGTATCACCGGGGCCGAGGTTCTGGTCTGTTGCGGTGGCGGCGGGCTGAGTTCCGGCATTGCCCTTGCCCTGGCCGCCGATGCGCCAGATTTCCGCGTCCGCCCGGTGGAGCCTCAGGGCTATGACGACGTCACCCGATCACTTGCGGCGGGGCGGATCTTACATAACGAAAACCCACCCCCCTCGATCTGCGATGCGATTGTGACGCCGCAGCCCGGCAAGCTGACCTTTCCCATCCTCAGGCGTCTGTGCGGGCCCGGCCATGTCGTCAGTGATGAAGAGGCGATGCGCGCCATGG
>JBAUHP010000240.1:0-18305 GCA_049680345.1 Albidovulum sp.
CCGCCTTTGGCAATGGCGAAGGCTATCTGGAAAAGATGATCTTGCGCGCCCGCCACGTCGAAGTGCAGATCCTTGGCGACAAACAAGGCAATATCTACCACCTTTATGAGCGTGACTGCACCGTGCAGCGCCGCAACCAGAAGGTCGTTGAACGCGCGCCCGCCCCTTACCTGACCGACGCCCAGCGCGCCGAGGTTTGCGACCTTGGCCGCCGCATCTGCGCCCATGTCGGCTATGAATGTGCTGGCACCGTCGAATTCCTCATGGATATGGAAGATGAGAAGTTTTATTTCATCGAGGTCAACCCCCGGGTTCAGGTCGAACATACCGTCACCGAAGAAGTGACCGGCATCGACATCGTTCAGGCCCAGATCAAGATCGCCGAGGGCCGGACCTTGGCCGAGGCCACAGGTGTTGCTTGCCAAGCAGACGTCAGCCTGAAGGGCCATGCCTTGCAATGTCGGGTGACCACGGAAGATCCGCAAAACAACTTCATTCCCGATTATGGCCGCATCACCGCCTACCGCTCTGCCACCGGCATGGGTATCCGTCTGGATGGCGGCACCGCCTATGCGGGCGGCGTGATCACCCGTTATTATGACAGCTTGCTGGTCAAGGTGACCGCTTGGGCACCAACCCCCACCCAGGCAATTGCACGCATGGACCGAGCCTTGCGCGAGTTTCGTATTCGCGGCGTGTCCACCAATATCGCCTTTGTCGAAAACCTGCTGAAGCACCCGACCTTCCTTGATGACACCTACACAACCAAATTCATCGACACGACGCCCGATCTTTTCAACTTCAAGAAACGCCGCGACCGCGCCACCAAGATCTTGACCTATCTGGCCGATATCACCGTGAACGGGCATCCCGAAACCGCAGGCCGCCCGAAACCGCATGCCGAGGCGCGCGCACCGAAGCCGCCCGCACTCCGCGCCGCCCCTGCCCCGGGCACCCGCAATCTGCTGGAGGAAAAAGGCCCGCAGGCCGTAGCCGACTGGATGGCAGCGCAAAAGAAACTCTTGCTGACCGACACCACCATGCGCGACGGGCACCAGTCGCTGCTGGCAACCCGGATGCGGTCGATCGACATGATCAAGGTGGCGCCGGCCTATGCTGCGAACCTGCCCGAACTCTTCAGCGTCGAATGCTGGGGCGGTGCGACCTTCGACGTCGCCTACCGCTTCTTGCAAGAATGCCCGTGGCAGCGCCTGCGCGATCTGCGCGCCGCCATGCCCAACCTGATGACCCAGATGCTGCTGCGCGCCTCGAACGGCGTCGGCTATACCAACTATCCCGACAATGTTGTGCAGGAATTCGTCCGTCAGGCCGCCAAGACCGGCATCGACGTGTTCCGCGTCTTCGACAGCCTGAACTGGGTCGAAAACATGCGCGTGGCCATGGATGCGGTGATTGCCAATGGCAAGATCTGCGAAGGCACGATCTGTTATACCGGCGACATCCTGAACCCCGACCGCGCCAAGTATGATCTGGGTTATTATGTCGCCATGGGCAAGGATCTGAAATCGGCAGGTGCCCATGTGCTTGGGCTCAAGGATATGGCTGGGCTGTTGAAGCCCGCCGCCGCCCGCGTGCTGATCAAGGCGCTAAAGGAAGAGGTCGGCCTGCCCATCCACTTCCACACCCATGACACCTCGGGCATTGCCGCCGCCACGATTCTGGCCGCCTCGGATGCAGGCGTCGATGCGGTTGACGTGGCGATGGACGCCTTTTCGGGCGGCACCTCGCAGCCCTGCCTTGGGTCTGTGGTAGAGGCCTTGGCCCATACCGAACGCGACACCGGAATTGATATAGCCGCCATCCGCGCCATATCGAACTACTGGCAAGCGGTGCGCCAGCAGTATGCCGCCTTCGAATCCGGCGTCGAAGCACCCGCATCAGAGGTTTATCTGCACGAGATGCCCGGCGGGCAATTCACCAACCTCAAGGCGCAGGCGCGCTCCTTGGGGCTTGAGGAACGCTGGCCAGAGATTGCGCAATCCTACGCCGATGCCAACCAGATGTTTGGCGATATCGTCAAGGTCACGCCCTCGTCCAAAGTCGTGGGCGATATGGCCCTGATGATGGTGGCGCAGGGCCTGACCCGGGCAGAGGTCGAAGACCCCAAGCATGATGTGGCCTTCCCGGATTCGGTTGTCGACATGCTGCGCGGCAATCTTGGCCAGCCTCCGGGCGGATGGCCAGCAGGGATCGTGAAAAAGGTGCTGAAAGGCGAGAAACCTTCAACCGACCGGCCGGGCGCGCACCTGCCCCCCGTCGATCTTGAAGCCGCACGCACCAGCCTGTCGAAAGAGCTTTTGGGCTTTGCCGTCGATGATGAGGATCTGAACGGTTACCTCATGTATCCCAAGGTTTTCCTTGACTACATGGGCCGTCACCGGGCTTACGGCCCGGTCCGCACCTTACCGACAATGGCGTTTTTCTACGGCATGCAGCCGGGCGAAGAGATTACCGCCGAAATCGCGCCGGGCAAAACGCTTGAAATCCGCCTGCAAGCGGTGGGCGAAACCGACGATGCCGGTGAGGCCAAGGTGTTTTTTGAACTTAACGGCCAGCCCCGCGTGATCCGGGTGCCCAACCGTGCCGTCAAAGCCAAGACAGCAAGCCGCCCCAAGGCGAAAGAGGGCAACCCCGACCATATCGGCGCACCAATGCCCGGCGTTGTGGCATCTGTTGCGGTGGCAGCGGGGCAGACCGTGGCTGCCGGCGACATGCTTTTGACCATCGAGGCGATGAAGATGGAAACCGGCATTCACGCCGAACGCGCAGGCGTGATCAAGGCCGTGCATGTCCATGCGGGCGCCCAGATCGACGCGAAAGACCTGTTGATAGAATTTGCGGAATGATCTTGCCCCCGAAGTGACCAGCTTTGGGGGTTTGTTAGGGCTCTGTTAGCATCCAAGGCGCTACCTTGTTTTTTGTGAAAAGACAGGGGGTGACGTGATGCGGCATGAACATTTTCCGGCGCTTGCGACGTTTTTGGTTGAAGATGTGATCTTGACCTTGGGCAATATGCGCGGATCATTGGCCTGGCTGGGACAGGCCGATACGAAGGCGACGCCTGATCTGCAGCGCGCCGGGCTGGCGCGGCTTGATCGCCAGATCGCAACGCTTGAAGAACGGGCTTGGGCCGTGTGTCAGGAGATGCGCGATGCGCAGGTATCGGTGATGGGAATCGCCAATGCGGCGGATGTCGCGCCGCCAGTACCGGGGCCAGAACCGGGGCCAGAGGTTATGCCTCAGATAGGGCCTGCGACGCCGTCAGCCCCCGCGCCTTTGCCACGCCCCGAACACCCCTCGATAAGCTTGGAAAGCCTGTTGCGCGACGCCCTGAGCGGCGACGCGCCGCTGGGTCTTTACGAGGGGCCGCCAACCTTTCGCAGCTGCCGCCGCGCGCGCAGGTGATCTTTTATCCCCCCGCCCGGGCGGGGCGGGCTGTTAAGCCCTCGCCCCTGCCGGTACCTATTGGCCGGTACGGTTTGGCCGCCTCAGGCCGCCCGCGCCAACTGATCACAGCGGATGACCCCATCGGCGACAAGGGCAAGCATCGCACGGGCCGCCTCACCATCAAGGCGGGGGAAGAAGTCCGGCGCGTCATGGGGGCGGAGTGCGCCACAATGAACCAGCGCGCCGGAATTGACATAGACCGCCTCATGATGGGCGAATGACAGGCTGACCATCTCGACCGGCTGGCTGACCGCGCGCATGCTTATGCCGCGAAATCCGGCCAAAATCCGCGCGGGCACGATGGCCGCGCCCACCTCAAGCACCGCTTCGACGATGTCCGAGGCGATAATCACCTCTTGTTCTGGCATCAGCCACAGGTCCGAACAGGTATCAAGCGCGCCGCCCGGTACATGCACCAGCTCTACCCCTGCGCCGGGCCAAAAATGCTGCCGCTCGACCCGCGCAACCGGGCACAGCCCGCCGTCATAGGTCTGAACCAACGAGCCTTGCATCAAAGACCCCGCCTGACGCCAGCCTTGCGGCGTCTCGACAAGGCTGCTGGCCAGCATGCCGCTGCCCGAGAATTCGGGGGCAAGGGTGACGCCACTCAGGGCAAGGGCGATCTTTTGAGCTGGCAAAAACGCTTTGGTATCTTGCATGAACATGGGATTGATCCTTTCAGGGTTCCGGTTGCGTGCCCTTTGCTGCGGCTTGCCTTGGTTGGTTGAACAAGGCCGCTTGGGCGATATGCCTAGGAAGCACCCGAAATTTGCCCGTATTTCGACATGGGCCGGACAAATTCAGGGCACTATTTCGCCCTGATTGTTAATGCGCTGTCGCGACCGCGCTTTGACGACGATTTTGGCGCAGCGCAATATCGCGCTAACCATGATTTCGGGCAATCCATTGGCCAAAAAGGGTTTTTCCTGCCCCGCCCCGCGCTCCTTGCCCCTGCGAATCACACCTCACCCAAATTTTTTTTGTATGCAGAGCCCGTCGCGGCGCAGATTTTGCCCGATGCGTGCGAATTTCCTCTTGCGGGTCGCCAAAAGACTCACTACATCGCCCTCACCCAAGGATGCGGGCGTAGCTCAGGGGTAGAGCATAACCTTGCCAAGGTTAGGGTCGGGCGTTCGAATCGCCTCGCCCGCTCCATTGGGTCTCAATAAAAACAAGCGGTTACACAGCATATCTTACTGTGGAGCCGCTTGCTTTTCGACAATTTCATCACAATTTCACCATGAGAAGGTGTGAGAGAAATTTTGGCAAGGCGTTAAAACCCAGCGCCCTGCCCCAATCATCCTCTGCCAAGACCCTGCGTGCTTCTGTTAGAGCCTTTTGCGTTAAGCTGGGCGATCAATCCCCTTTGGGGATGCCTTCCACGGGCCAAAACTGGCACCCCAGAAAACAATCTGCCTTATTTTTGACGATATTGGCCAAATCTTGACACATTTCAGACTTTTTTTTGACACCGACGGCAATCGCCGCGAAAGTCGGATGCAGAAGTTGATCAAAGATTTTAACAGCAGGATTTCAGAAAGTCCTAAAATTATTATTATATTACAATGACTTAAACAAGGATTTAGCCATGACGATTACCCGCAAAACCTTTACGCTTCCGGCTATCATCACCGTAGCCGCCGCATTGCAGTTCACGGCACCCGCCATTGCCGAAGCCGCAGTCACATCGACGGTGACAGAAGAAAAGACATCAAGGGGCATTTGCCATCTGATTGATTTCGACGATCCGGCATCCGTCTCGAAGGGTATCTCCAAGCAGCTACTGCGCCAGATGCGTCGCAGCGACAACTTTGACGAGCTGCTCAGCTATTCGCTGGATCATTGCCCGGAAGTTGCTGCGATCTTGCTAAGTGGCGCCACCGGCAGTCTTGGCGACAGCGGTGATAACAAAGCCCGCGACGACAAAGAACGCCGGACCCAGAATGATAAGCCCGCCGATGAGAAGCCCGGCACCGACAAGCCTGGTGATGAAGAACCCGGCAGTGACAAGCCCGGCGACGAAGAGCCTGGCCAAGACAAGCCCGGCGACGAAGAACCCGGCAATGACAAGCCCGGCGACGAAGAGCCCGGCCAAGACAAGCCCGGCGATGAGGAAGTCGACATCTAAACCGGCGCAAATTGCCGACAAAACAAGGCCCGCGACCAAAAGGGCGCGGGCCATTTCACATGATTTCCAACCTGCCGCCCCCGGTGCCGGACACGCTTGCTGACCTATGCGTCGCGACAACCGTACGAACAAAGGCCTTTGAGAAGGTGCGCGCTAAAGATTGGCTTGTGCGAAGACGCCGCCGGCCAAAACGGCCTTCCAGTTTTGCGGATTATCCGGGTCTTGCATCCGCAAAAAGGAATAACCGGTATCGGACCAGATCGAGATCTTGTTGCGCAGATTGTCCAGCACAAGATCGCCAGCACCAGTACGCAAGATCAAAACCGCATGCGGCTCGCGGCGGCGGTCAAGCACAGTTGCGATCAACAACCGGTTCGCAGAAATGCCAAGCGCCACCAGCTCGCGCTTTTTCAACAGCGCGAAATCTTCGCAATCCCCGCCGCGGCGGGTCGGCAGCGCCCAAAGCTCTTCTCGGCCATATTGGCGCGCATCGGTAATCTCGCGGACGTTGCGGTTGACCTCGGCGTTGACCTTTTTGGCGAGGCCAAGCCAATCTTGCTCAGCGACGCTTGCGCGTGCCTCGGCCACGCAAAGCCACGAATACTGATCGCAAAGCCCCGAAAACCCTTCGGGCGCCTCTACGCTATTGATGATCCGCAAGAAATTCCCTTCAGCTTGCGCCGAGGTGGCAGGCACCAAAGCCAAGACCGATAGCGCGGCGGCGGCCAAAGCCGCCATGCCAAAATGGCGCATTACCCCGGCTTTGATCTGGCGATCATCTTGCGGTCGGCCAAAAGTCCCTGCTTTTAATGTCACCTTAGGCCCCCGCCGGTTTTGTCGCCACTTGTCGAACTGTACGCCAAAAAAGAGGTTTTTTGTTCCGAAATCAAGGCAATAGAACGAATTTTATCGAAAGATCATTGAAGCGCTTGTAACATAAGCCCCTTTTCAGATCGGCCTGCCCCTCCTATAAGCGCCTCAAAGCCAGCGGAGGCAGCGATGCGCAAGGCCATTATCACCCGGAAAACCGCCGAAACCGAAATCTCGGTTGCGATCAATCTTGATGGAACCGGGGCATATGCCAACCAGACCGGTGTCGGGTTTTTCGACCATATGCTTGATCAACTTGCCCGCCATTCGATGATCGACATCAATATATCGGCAAAGGGCGATCTGCATATTGATGATCACCATACGGTCGAAGATTGCGGCATCGCATTTGGGCAGGCTCTGGTCGCGGCCCTTGGCGACAAGCGCGGCATTCGTCGTTACGGGCATTTCAATCTGGCGATGGATGATGCGCAGATTGCTTGTGCGCTGGATCTGTCAGGGCGCGCCTATCTGGTTTGGAATGTCGATTTTCCGACCCCAAAGATTGGCAGTTTTGATTGCGAACTGGTGCGAGAATTCTTCCAGGCCTTGTCGACCCATGGCGCCATAACCCTGCATATTGACCGTATCCACGGCATCAACAGCCACCATATCGCCGAGGCCACCTTCAAGGCTGCGGCCAAAGCCCTGCGCATGGCGGTAGAGGCTGATCCACGCGCAAACGGGGTTTTGCCATCGACCAAAGGCGCGCTTTAAGGCGATGCTGACGGTTCTGGTCGACTACGACAGCGGCAACCTTCATTCGGCCCATAAGGCGTTTGAGCGTATGGCCCGTGAGCGCGATGCGGGCGAGATCATTGTCTCGCAGCGCCCCGAAGATGTGGCCCGCGCCGACCGGATCGTGTTGCCGGGCGATGGCGCGTTTCCATCTTGCCGGGCGGCACTTGGCCAGTTTTCGGGGCTGTTTGAAGCTTTGGAAGAGGCGGTAATACAAAAGGCCAAGCCGTTCCTTGGTATCTGCATCGGTATGCAGATGATGGCGACGCGCGGTTTCGAATATGTTGAAACCCCGGGCTTTGACTGGATCGGCGGCGCGGTTGACAAGATAGCCCCGGCGGATGGCACGCTCAAAATACCGCATATGGGTTGGAACGATCTGATCATCGACCGCCCGCATCCGGTGCTTGACGGCATCTCCACCGGCCAGCACGCCTATTTCGTGCATTCCTATCAATTCCGCGTCGCCAATCCCGCCCACCTTCTGGCCCATGTGGATTACGCAGGCGATATCGCGGCCATAATCGGGCGCGACAATATGATCGGCATGCAGTTTCACCCCGAGAAAAGTCAGGCCACGGGGTTGCGGCTGATCGCAAAATTTCACAACTGCCGTCCGTAAGCGCCCGTTATTACATCCAAAACCTAAACACCGCGCCGGGTCCGCCCATCGGCGCGCGATTATCGGCTACTTAACGCGGCTCCAGTCCGATTTGCGGCAGATGATGCCACCAAGCACACAGCCCGATACCGCCAGATTGTCCCCCGAAAGCGCCATCTTGGCATTATAGGTCTTGTCGCGGTCCGGGGCCCAGACTTTGCCATTCGCATAGGCCCCAGCGCCCTCGGCAACCATATCCCAAACGATCCGCTTGCCGATATTCTCCGACAAGGCCTCCGCCCCGGTTTCATCAAAGGCCCTGACCAGCACCCCGCAAAGCTTGGCACCGCAAGGTGCTATATCGACATGGCCGTAGTTGCCATTGTCATCGGGCTTGGTTTTCCACAGCCCTTCGACAGGATCGGCGCATGCGGCCCCTGACGTCAGCACCAGCGTCGCGGCAATAATCAGACGTTTCATATTTTGCTCCTCCTCCTTAGTCTTGGCTTGGCTTTCTTGGCATGATCATCCGCCACCACGGCCCATCCGTCCAGTGTAACGTGACGTTTTGCGGGCTTTGCAACACGGGCCCGCTGTGCCAATAGGCACCAAAACCAATCGGAGAGCCTCATGATCTTGTACCCAGCCATAGACCTCAAAGACGGCCAATGCGTGCGGCTTTTGCACGGTGAGATGGATAAGGCCACGGTCTTTGGCGATGATCCGGCGGCACAAGCCGCCAAGTTTGAAGCGGCGGGTTGCGGCTGGCTGCATCTGGTCGATCTGAACGGTGCTTTCGCAGGTGCGCCCGTCAACGCAGCTGCGGTTGAGGCGATTTTGGCGCGAGTGAAGGTGCCCGCGCAGCTTGGTGGCGGTATCCGCGATATGGCCACGATAGAGATGTGGCTGTCCAAGGGCCTTGCGCGCGTGATCCTTGGCACGGTTGCGGTCGAAAACCCCGATCTCGTGCACGAAGCCGCGCGCGCCTTTCCGGGGCAGGTCGCGGTCGGCATTGACGCGCGAAATGGCCGGGTGGCCACCAAGGGCTGGGCGGAAGAGACGGATGTGATGGTCACCGATCTTGCCAAAAGCTTCGAAGATGCGGGTGTGGCCGCGATCATCTATACCGACATCTTGCGCGACGGCGCGATGCAAGGCCCCAACACCGAGGCGACCGAGGCCTTGGCACGTGCCGTGACGATCCCGGTCATTGCCTCTGGCGGGGTGTCGTCAATGGCCGATCTATTGGCATTGCGTGACACCGGAGTTATTGCCGGGGCCATATCGGGGCGTGCACTTTATGACGGGGCGATTGATCTGGCCCCAGCCCTTGCCGCGTTACGGGGCTAGGATCATGGGCGAGGTACAAAAGGTCGCCCTGCCCCCACAATCAGCGCTTCATGCCCGCAACCTGGTCGGGGATTTTCTGGATTGCTATGCCGTCCCGTCGACGCTTGGCGCCAATGCTGCTGCCAGACAGGCACTGGCCTTCCCGTTCTGGGCCAAGGCGCTGCTAGCGCTGCGCAATCTTGTCGTGGCCCCGTTCGGGTTGCGCACTACATTGCATAAAGGCGAAACCATTGGCCACTTCCCCGTTGAGACCCGCACTGAACGCGAAGTCATCTTGGGCTTTGACGATAGACATCTGGATTTCAGGATCTCGATTCTGGCCGCAGACGGGTTGGTTTATGGGGCCACATGGGTCCGCTGCCACAATGCTTTTGGGCGGTTCTATCTGACCGTGATCATGCCGTTTCACATCTTGATCATGCGCCAAGCCATGGCACGTGCCGCCTCACAGGCGACACCCTAGGCCCGCAGCTTTGCGCATCAGAGCAGATCGGAATTTGCGGCCAAGCTTTTCAACTGCCGGCGGCAACCCCGGTCAACTTGGCCAAAGCGCCTGTCATCTTCTTGATATACTCCGCATCTGCGGGAACATTCATCCCATCAAACATCGCCGCAGGATCGTCATAGGCCAACCACGCAGCACCTTCGGCATCCTCATAGACCAGCACCTTGAGAGGCAGATAAAGCCCGGCAAGCGGATCTGCCTGCATGGCTGGCGTGCCAAGCTTGGGGTTGCCGAAGATCAACAGCTGGGATGCGCTCAACTCCAACCCCGCGCCCGCCGCACCACCGGCATGATCGACGCGGGCGAATATTGTGGCCCCTGCCCCTGTGACGGCATTTTCAAGTGCGTCCATAGTCTCGGGCACGGCCATCGTGGATTGAACCCTTATGATCTGGGCGCTGGCGGGTAGGGCCAATACCGGAAGGGCAAGCAGGGCAGCAGCGGCGATCATCGATTTCATAATCATCTCCTTGGGAAAAACGCGGTCTTGTTGATCACTCTATGCTCTGGCATCAGGCGGCATTTGCCAATAAAAGATGACGTGATCGGCATAGGACCGCCCAAACATGCTCAAAACCCGGATAATTCCTTGCCTTGACGTCGCCGATGGGCGCGTTGTGAAGGGCGTAAATTTCGTGAACCTGATTGATGCAGGCGATCCGGTTGAAGCGGCCAAGGCCTATGATGCGGCAGGCGCGGATGAGCTGTGTTTTTTGGATATCCAGGCAACCCATGAAAACCGCGGCACGATGTATGATCTGGTCACCCGAACGGCGGAGCAATGCTATATTCCACTGACGGTGGGCGGCGGCGTCAGAACCCATGAAGATGTGCGCGCCTTGTTGCTGGCGGGGGCGGATAAGGTCTCGTTCAATTCGGCGGCCGTGGCCGACCCGGATGTGGTGGCGGCGTCAGCGGACCGCTTTGGCGGGCAGTGCATCGTGGTGGCAATCGACGCCAAAACCGTGGCTCCGGGGAAATGGGAAATTTTCACCCATGGCGGCCGGCGGGCAACCGGTATTGACGCGGTGGATTTCGCGCGCATCGTTGCGGCCAAGGGCGCGGGCGAGATCTTGCTGACCTCTATGGACCGTGACGGAACCCGCGCAGGCTTCAATCTGCCACTGACCCGGGCCATAACGGATGCGGTCGATATACCGGTGATCGCGTCGGGCGGCGTCGGGACACTCGAGCATCTGGTGGAAGGTGTCACCAAGGGCGGCGCAAGTGCGGTTCTGGCCGCCTCGATCTTTCACTTCGGTGACTTCACGATTGGCCAGGCCAAGGCCCATATGGCTGCCGCAGGAATACCGATGAGGCTGACATGAACACACTCGAAAGACTGGCCGCTACCATAGAAGCGCGCAAAGGCGGTGATCCCGACACAAGTTGGACAGCAAAGCTGTTGTCCAAAGGCCCGGAAAAATGCGCCGAGAAATTTGGAGAAGAGGCGGTTGAAGCGATTATCGAAGCCGTGAAGGGCGACCGGTCACGCTTGGCATCAGAAGCGGCGGATGTGCTTTATCACCTCCTGGTGATGCTTGCTGCACGGGACGTGACCCTCAACGACGTATTCGCAGAGCTTGAAAACCGCGAAGCGCAATCGGGGCTTGCCGAAAAACGAGCGCGTGGCTGACCTTTCGCGGGCCACGAATTTTCTGCGAAAATTCGGATGATTTTTCGCAGAAAAATCGCAAGGGTTCATGACAGGGTCCGACGCTCGATCCGCATGTAGCGGCGGCCAAGGGAAATGGCGCGCGTTACGAACAAGATTTGCAGCGCCGCCCAAAGCCCGTGATTGCCAAAATACATCGGCAACAGCACCACAGCCGGCAGGTAGATTGCCATCGCTTCAAGCATCGCCCAGCGCATGTCGCGGGTTTGGGTGGCACCGATGAAAATCCCGTCAAGCATCCAGCAAGCGATCCCCAATACCGGCGCCATCGCCACCCAAAACAGCCATCCGCGCGCCGCCAATCGCACCTCGGGCTCTGTCGTCATCAGATCAATAATCGACGGCCCCGCCAGCCAAAACCCAAGGCCAAGCAGCAATGCCCCCGCAGCCCCCCATTGTGATGAAGCAATCGCCGCGCGCCGCAAGGTCACGACCGATTTTGCCCCGACCGCCTGCCCCACCAAGGATTCCGCGGCGAAGGCAAAGCCATCCAGCCCATAGGCGGTGATTTCCAAAAATTGCACCAACACCTGATTGGCCGCAAGCGTCACATCGCCAAAGCGCGCGCCCATAAATACAAATGTGGTAAAGGCCCCTTGCAACAACACCGAGCGGATCATGATATCGCCGTTAACGCTGGCCATCCGCCTGAGCTTGACCGCATCAAATATCCGAACGCGGTCGCGCAAGACCGCCGGTCTCAAGCCTTCGCGGCACAGATATAACCCCAGCGCCAGCCCAGTCCATTCCGCGATCAAAGTCGCAATCGCCACCCCTTCGACGCCCCAGCCCAGACCCAGAACGAACCAAAAATCCAAAAAGATATTCAGCCCGTTCATCCAAAGCTGCAAGATCAGGACCGCACGGGTGCGTTCAAGCGCAATCAGCCATCCGGTGACGGCATAAAGGGCAATTGTCGCAGGCGCCCCCCAAACCCGGATGCCAAGATAGGACGCAGCATAACTCTCAACCTCTGTCGAGGCGGGCGCCACATGAAAGGCCAGCGCGAAGAATGGCACCTGCAAGACCACGATGCCAAGCCCGGCGGCGAAGGCAATCAGCAGTGCGCGGATCAATATCGCCGAGAGTTCATGATCATCGCGCGCGCCCAAGGCTTGTGCTGCCAGCCCCGAGGTTCCCATGCGCAAGAACCCGAACAGCCAATAGAACGTCGCCAGAATGATCGCCCCGATCCCGACTGCGCCAATCAACGCCGCTTGCCCCATCTGCCCCACGACGCCGGTATCAACTGCCCCCAAAAGCGGAACCGTGGCATTCGACAAAACGATCGGCAGCGCGATCTTGAGAACCCGTCTATGGCTTATTTCGGTCATCTGCACCGCCCAACCATGCTTCAGCTGCCTCGCAACCGCACCCCCATCTAGGACCACGGGGCCTGCGTGATTGCAATGCCCGAACCTGCCCGATGACCCTGCCCGAAGTGCATATTCCCACAGTTGTTTTCGTGTCAGACAATCCCTAAACTTCCGCCAAGAGGTGCCCGATGTCTAATGAGACGCTCAGCTTTAAGGAAATGTGCACGCGCTTCGACGTGACCCCCCGGACTTTACGCTATTATGAATACATAGAGCTGCTGTCCCCGACCAAGGAAGGCAGATCGCGCTTTTATGGTCCGCGCGAAGTAGCGCGTCTGACGTTGATCTTGCGCGGGCGGCGTTTTGGCTTCGGCCTTGAAGAGATTCGCAAATGGCTACTGATCTATCAGCAACAAGGCACGCGCGAACAAAATGAAGCTTTGGTTGAACTGGCAAGCCGGCAGTTGACAGAATTGACCCGGCAGCACGCAGAGCTGGAAGCCACGATCGCCGAGCTGAAGGCCTTGCATGATGCCACAGTGCAGACGCTTAAGAATTGACCAACAAGGCCTGAATGACCCGGCGTTTGAGGCAAAATGCCATGTTCACAAGATACGAAAATTGCGCTTACCTAGGGTCAATCTTTAATGACATTACGCTAAGGATATTGTGACGTCACGTTACGCTTACGTTAACGTCATCTTTTCTTGCAAGATGGCCCGAAATCTCCAAATCAGGGCATATCTTGCATGGATTGAAACAGGAGATGAATGTGAGCAACGAATTGATGAGTATCCGCGCCATGTGCGACGCGTTTGATGTGACACCCCGGACCCTACGCTTTTACGAACAAAAGGAGCTGCTATCCCCGATCCGGGAAGGACAAAAACGCCTTTTCACCCGCCGTGACCGCGCCAGACTCACACTGATTTTGCGTGGCCGCAAATTCGGGATCAGCCTTGAAGAGATCCGTCAGCTGCTCGATCTTTATGACATGAGCGCGCATAAGGATGATCAGCTTGCCAAAGTCATCGAAGCTGCCCGGCGCCGCTTGGCCGAGATGAAGCGTCAACGTGATGAGCTTGATCTTTCGATCAGCGAATTGAGCGCCCATATTGAAAACGGCGAACAACTTTTCGTTGAACGTAAAAAACAATCCGCCGCCTGAAGCTTTGCCAAAAGAAGGAAGCTCATAATGCCTGTCTACAACGCCCCGACGCGCGACATTGAATTCGTCTTGAACGAAGTTCTGCAAGTGTCGGCCAGCGATGTGCCGGGCTACGCCGATCTGGAACCGACGTTTACATCCGCCGTTCTGGACGAGGCGGGAAAGATCGCCCGCGATGTGTTGGCACCGCTGAACGCGTCAGGTGATGCCGAAGGCTGCCGGATGGAAAACGGTGTGGTCTATACGCCCAAGGGTTTCAAAGAAGCCTTCACGGCGATGAAAGAAGGCGGTTGGAACGGGCTTGATCTGCCCGAAGAATTTGGCGGCCAAGGCCTGCCTTACGTGATGGGCATTGCGGTGGGCGAGATTTTCGTTTCCGCCAATATGGCCTTCAACATGTATCAGGGCCTGACCCATGGCGCGATCGGGTCGATCCTTACCTTTGGCACCGAGGCGCAAAAATCGACCTACCTGCCCAAGATGGTCAGCCTCGAGTGGACCGGCACCATGAACCTGACCGAACCGCATTGCGGCACCGATCTGGGACAGATGCGCACCAAGGCCGAACCGCAAGATGACGGCAGCTACAAGATCACCGGCCAAAAGATTTTCATCTCGGCTGGCGAACATGATCTGTCCGAAAACATTATCCATCTGGTCTTGGCAAAGGCCCCGGGCGGCGGTGAAGGCACCAAGGGTATCTCACTTTTCATCGTGCCGAAGTTCCTGGTGAATGAAGATGGATCTTTGGGCGCGCGCAACGCAGTGGCGGCGGGCAAGATCGAAGAAAAGATGGGCATCCACGGCAATTCGACCTGCGTGATGGATTATGACGGCGCTACCGGATACCTGATCGGTGATCTGCACAAAGGCATGCGCGCGATGTTCGTGATGATGAACGAGGCGCGTTTGGGCGTCGGCCTGCAAGGCTATGCGGTGGGCGAAGCTGCTTACCAAAACGCCGTGGCCTATGCGCGCGATCGGTTGCAGGGCCGCGCGGTCACCGGGGCTGCAAACCCCGATGGCCCGGCTGATCCCTTGATCGTGCATCCCGATATCCGCCGCAATCTGATGGACCAAAAAAGCTTTTTGGAAGGCGCGCGCGCCTTCACCCTTTGGGGGGCCTCGCTGATCGACCAAGCACAGCGGTCAGGCGACACCGAGGCCGAAGGCATGATTTCGCTGCTGACCCCGGTGATCAAGGGTTTCTTGACCGACAAGGGGTTCGATACCGCCGTCAACGCCCAACAGGTTTACGGCGGCCACGGCTATATCGAAGAACAAGGGATGAGCCAATTCGCCCGCGATGCCCGCATCACCATGATCTATGAAGGTGCCAATGGTGTGCAGGCGTTGGATCTGGTTGGCCGCAAACTAGCGCAAGATGGTGGCAAACATGTCATGGCGTTTTTTGAGATGGTCAAAAACTTTATCAAGGAAAACGACGGCAACGCCGCCCTTAAGGCGGGGTTTTTGGAGCCGCTGAAAGCGGCCTCCAAGGATTTGCAGGCGGCGGGGATGTTTTTCATGCAAAACGGCATGAAAAACCCCAATGCAGCACTGGCCGGTTCTTACGACTTCATGCATCTTTTCGGCCATGTCTGTTTGGGGCTGATGTGGGCGCGTTCGGCCAAGGCCGCCCTTGCCGCCCTCGAAAATGGGGCCAGTGACCCGGGGTTCTATCAAACCAAAATCGCCACGGGCCGCTATTATATGACCCGCCAATTGCCCGCCACTGCGCTACATCTTGCCCGCATTCAATCGGGTGACGAAGCTGTGATGGCGCTTGACGCCGAGGCGTTCTAGATTGGTTCGTGGCCCGTCTGGAAGGTTGAAGCCCGTCTGAAAGGTTGAAGAATGCCCAAACGCCTGCGCCTGACCCGTCGCTTCCCGGTCGCGATGACCAATGACGCGCATCGGGGGCTTAGTCGCTTTGCGACTGAGGCAGGCTTGACGGTTGATGAGGCGCTGACATTCGTCTTTGAGCATTTCGGATCAGTCACAGATCACGACAACCTCGGCCACCGGCTGCGGTTGTTCAAAAATGAATTGGAAGGACGAAAAGCATGAGCGCGAAACTCTACTGCTTCGGCGAAAGCGGCAATGCCTATAAGGCGGCGCTGACCATGGCATTGGCCGATATGGAGTGGGAGCCGGTCTTCGTTGACTTCTTCAATGGAGAAACCCGCACCCCCGAATTCCGCGCGCTGAATGAAATGAGCGAAGTCCCGGTCATGGTCGACGGCGATGTGGTCTTGACCCAATCAGGCGTCATTCAAGATTATGTCAGCTCGAAAACCGGCAAACTTGGTGGGCGCTCGGCAGCCGAACGCCGCGATATCTTGCGCTGGGTGTTTTGGGACAATCACAAACTGTCGTCGCAAGCTGGCATGACCCGCTTCTTGATGAATTTCATGGCCCCCGACAAGCGCCCCGCCGAGGTGATCAGCTTTACCCAAGCACGGCTGAAAAATTCCTACACCATATTGAACGACCATCTCGACAACCGCTCTTGGATGGTTGGCGATCAGGTCACCATCGCCGATACCGCTTGTTGCGGTTACCTTTTTTACCCCGAACCCTTCGGTTTTGACCGCAAAGACTGGCCCCATATCGACGCCTGGCTGGACCGTATCGCCGCCCTCCCCGGCTGGAAACACCCCTATGATCTGATGCCCGGCAACCCCTCCGACCGGGCCTGAAGGAGAGACTGATGAGCGAAGCCTATATCTATGACGCCGTCCGTTCCCCGCGCGGCAAAGGCCGGGCAGACGGAAGTCTGCACGAGCTGACATCGGTCGCCCTTTCGGCCAAGGTGCTCAATGCCGTCAAGGAACGCAACGGGCTTGAAGGCCACGCGGTCGAAGATGTGATCTGGGGCAATGTCACACAGGTGGCCGAACAAGGCGGCTGCCTTGCGCGGTCGGCGGTCTTGCTGTCGGATCTTGACGAAAGCATCCCCGGCCTTGCCATCAACCGCTTTTGTGCAAGCGGGATGGAGGCCGTGAACCTTGCCGCCAATCAAGTCAGGGGCGGTGCCGGCCAGGCCTATATCGCCGGCGGGGTCGAGATGATGGGCCGGGTGCCGATGGGGTCAGACGGGGCCGCAATTGCGGTGGACCCAAGCCTTGCGATGAAGACCTATTTCGTCCCCCAAGGCATTTCCGCCGATATCATCGCCACCCAATATGGCTTCAGCCGTGATGATGCCGACGCTTTGGCGGTGGAAAGCCAGCGCCGCGCCGCTGCCGCCTGGGCCGACAAGCGCTTTGCCGGATCGGTCGTGACCATCCGCGATCAAAACGGCCTCGCCATCCTTGATCACGACGAATACATGCGCCCCGGCACCGATATGCAGGCCCTTGGCCGCCTTGACGCCTCGTTCAAGGCGATGGGCGAGGTGATGCCCGGTTTTGACAAGATCGCATTGATGAAATACCCGCATCTGGAACGGATCAACCATATCCACCATGCGGGGAATTCAAGCGGCATTGTCGATGGTGCGGCGGCCGTGCTGATCGGCAATAAGGAATTCGGCAAGGCCCACGGCCTGAAACCCCGCGCGCGCATTCGTGCCACGGCCAAGATCGGCACCGATCCCACCATCATGCTGACCGGCCCGGTGCCGGTGACCGAAAAGATCCTCAAAGACAGCGGCATGTCGATTTCTGACATTGATCTTTTTGAGGTGAATGAGGCCTTTGCATCCGTGGTTTTGCGCTTCATGCAGGCCTTCGACGTCGATCACGACAAGGTCAATGTCAACGGCGGCTCCATCGCCATGGGGCACCCTTTGGGTGCCACCGGGGCGATCATTATCGGCACGCTCTTGGATGAATTGGAGCGTTCGGGCAAGGGCGTGGGTCTTGCCACTTTGTGCATCGCGTCGGGCATGGGCGCGGCCACGATTATTGAGAGGGTATGATGGGCGTTATTGATAAATCAAACGTACCGGTGAAAACCGGATCAATCTATCCCGAACCCTATGCATCCGAAATGGCGGGGCGGTCATCGCTGCGCCTTGGTGATGCGGGCGGGCTGAAGCAATTCGGGGCCAATCTGGTCACCCTCGCCCCCGGTGCCAAATCCAGCTTGCGGCACTGGCACCTCAATGAGGATGAATTCGTCATGATCACCAAGGGCGAATGCGTGCTCGTGCAAGATGAGGGCGAAACCCTCATGCACCCCGGCGATTGCGCGGCCTTCCCGGCGGGAGAGCCGAACGGCCATCACCTCGTAAACAGATCCGCGGCCGAGGCGCAGTTTCTGGTAATCGGCACCAAGGCCACGCGCGAACTTGCCACCTATTCCGATGTCGATATGCAGGTCGAAATGGAGGGCGGCAAATACCGCTTCACCCATAAGGATGGCAAACCCTGGAGCGGAGAAAGAGAATGAGCGATTTCACCTATGCCGTTGATGCCGAGGGTGTTGGCACCATCATCTGGGACGTGCCCGGTAAATCCATGAACGTCCTTAATCTTGA
>JBAUHP010000241.1:0-2340 GCA_049680345.1 Albidovulum sp.
GCGGCCATATAGACCTCTTTGAAAGCATCAAAGCTGATGTCTTCCGGGCAGTTGATGGTTTTCGAGATCGAGCTGTCGATCCATTTTTGGGCGGCCGCCTGCATGCGCACATGATCCAGCGGCGGCAGGGTCTGGGCGTTGACGAAATATTCGGGCAAAGGCTTGTCGCCCATACGTTCGCGCCAAAGTTGGACGGCGTAATCGACCACCTCTTCTTCGGTGCGCGAGCCGTCTTTTTGCAAGACCTTGCGCTTATAGGCATAGGCAAAGACCGGCTCGATCCCGGAACTGACATTGCCCGCATAAAGGCTGATGGTACCTGTGGGCGCGATCGAGGTTAAAAGCGCGTTGCGGATGCCATGGGTGCGGATCGCATCGCGCACATCATCGTCCATCTGCATCATATTGCCGGATGCCAGATATTTATCGGCGTCAAACAGCGGGAAAGCGCCTTTTTCGCGGGCCAGATCAACCGAGGCAAGATAGGCCGACCGCGCGATGGCATGCATCCAGTCTTCGGTCGTTTGCGCGGCCTCGTCCGAGCCATAGCGCAGACCGGTCATCAAAAGCGCATCGGCAAGGCCGGTGACACCAAGGCCGATGCGGCGCTTGGCGCGGGCTTCCGCCTCTTGCGCGGGCAATGGAAAGCGCGAGGCATCGACGGTGTTATCCATCATCCGCACGGCTATGCGCACCAGATCGTCAAGGGCCGCCATATCCAAAGAGGCACCTTTGCCGAACGGGTCCGCGACCAGCCTTGCGAGGTTGACCGAGCCAAGCAGGCACGCGCCGTAGGGCGGCAAAGGCTGTTCGCCGCAAGGGTTGGTCGCGGCGATGGTTTCGGCATAGGCTAGGTTGTTCATCGCATTGATACGGTCGATGAAAATAACGCCCGGTTCGGCAAATTCAAAGGTGGCGCGCATGATCTTGTTCCAAAGATCGCGGGCCGGAAGGGTCTTGTAGGTCTTGCCCTCAAAGCACAGATTCCACGGCTTGTCCGCCTTGACGGCCGCCATGAAGGGATCGGTTATCAAAACCGACAGGTTGAACATGCGCAGGCGTGCCGCATCTTGCTTGGCCTCGATGAAGGCCTCGACATCGGGGTGATCGCAGCGCATCGTGGCCATCATCGCGCCCCGGCGCGAGCCTGCCGACATGATGGTGCGGCACATCGCATCCCAGACATCCATGAAGCTGAGCGGGCCAGAGGCATCGGCGGCGACGCCCTTCACCTCGGCACCGCGCGGGCGGATGGTGGAGAAATCATAGCCGATGCCGCCGCCTTGCTGCATGGTCAGGGCGGCTTCGCGCAAACCGTCGAAAATACCGCCCATACTGTCGGGGATGGTGCCCATGACAAAGCAGTTGAACAATGTCACCGAACGGTCGGTGCCGGCGCCCGCGGTGATGCGGCCTGCGGGCAGATATTTGAAATCTTCCAAAGCTTGGTAAAAGCGCGGCGCCCATTCTGCCGGGTTGGTTTCGACTGCGGCCAAGGCACCTGCGATTCGTTGCCATGTCGCCTCGACATTGGCATCGATGGGCGTGCCGTCGGCCTGTTTCATCCGGTATTTCATATCCCAGATCTGCTCGGCAATGGGGGCGGCAAAACGACTCATCGGGCAGCTTTCTTTGGGGGTTCGGAAGGGCGGTTAAGATACGCCGCGAAATCGTCGCGGTCAACTTGATCTTGTAGGGGGCGGGCCTATTATGGCAACACCTTGGGGGGTATATCTTGTGGCTGGATTCGTTAACCTGTTGAAACTTTGCGTTGGCGTGGACAGCGTCGAAGATATGCTGGAGTGGAACCGCACCCATCCATCGCCCTTCCCGACCGGCGAGCGGCGTCATACCACCCGCATGTGGCCCAAGCGCGAGGCTGAGATTACCGCAGGCGGGTCGCTTTACTGGGTGATCAAGGGGGCGATTCTATGCCGCCAACGGATT
This sequence comes from Albidovulum sp., assembly GCA_049680345.1. Classification (GTDB taxonomy): domain Bacteria; phylum Pseudomonadota; class Alphaproteobacteria; order Rhodobacterales; family Rhodobacteraceae; genus TMP-24. Next base: position 1,948 of record JBAUHP010000241.1, read on the forward strand.
GTCAGGCTGGATGAGATCATTGGCACAGATGGTATCCGGCGATGCGGGATCATCATGGACCCCGCCGTGATCCGCACCGAAGCCGCACCCCGCCGCCCCTTTCAGGGCTGGCGCTACCTTGCCCCCAAAGACAGCCCGCCCGATCTGCCCGAAGGGCGCGAGAATGACACCAGCCTGCCGCTGGACATGGCATTGGCTTTGGCTGAAATCGGGCTACGCTAACCCCCGGTGACAACAACCAGTGCGGTTTTCTTTCCAGGGCAGCACCCCAGCGAAATCCCCCTCTTTTCTTATCTTGCGCAGTCAGACTAAGCTGCGCCGATGTCAGCACCCCGCCCCCTTTGGCTTGCCGTAGCCCCCGCAATTTTCCTGGTGTTGTGGTCGGGGGGATTT
>JBAUHP010000242.1:0-6861 GCA_049680345.1 Albidovulum sp.
CGGGCGGCGCGGGGTTTAGCTGCGGGTGCCGGAAAAGCGTTTTTGCCAGTCTTCGCGGTCTTCGTCGGGGATTTTGGCGAAGAGGACCTCGGGGACGGTGAAGGCGTGGCCGGCCGGCAGGGTTTCAAGTGCGGCGGCGATATCGCCGGGCCATCTGCGGTCGGTGGTTTGCATGCCTTCAAGCATATTGGCGGCGGCATTGGGGATGAAGGGGTCCGAAAGCACCGCGTAAAGCCGCACGAGGTTGAGCGACAGGCGGGTCATGGCGGCGGCGGCTTCGGGGTCGGTTTTGAAAACCGTCCAGGGGGCTGCGGATTGCAGGTATTCGTTGCCAGCGGCCCAGATCGCGCGCAGCTCATTCGCGGCCTTGCGGACCTCCATCGCTTCCATGAAGCCTTCATAGTCGCGGGTGCGGGTTTCAAGCTCTGCCATCAAGGCGCGGGCGCGGTCGTCGTAGGTGCCGCCATCGGGCACCGCCTCGCCGAATTTTGAGCGGCAGAATTTGGTGATGCGAGAGACGAAATTGCCCAAGATATCGGCCAGATCCTTGTTGACCGAGGTTTGAAAGTTTTCCCAGGTAAATTCACTATCCGAACTTTCCGGCGCATGGGACAAGAGCCACCAGCGCCAATAGTCGGCGGGCAAGAGCGACAGCGCCTGATCCATGAAGACGCCGCGCCCCTGGGAGGTTGAGAACTGGCCGCCGTCATAATTCAGGTAGTTAAAGCTTTTGATGTAATCGACAAGCTTCCAAGGCTCGCCCGAGCCCATGATCGTGGCGGGGAAGGAAAGCGTGTGGAAAGGCACATTGTCCTTGCCCATGAATTGCACATAGCGCACATCATCCGCGCCCATGTCTGTGCGCCACCAGCGTTGCCATGCGCTGTCATCCAACCCCTGTGCATCGGCCCATTCGGCGGTGGCGGCAATATATTCGATGGGGGCGTCGAACCAGACGTAAAAGACCTTGCCCTCCATCCCGGGCCAATCTTCGGTGCCGCGTTTGACGGGCACGCCCCAATGCAGATCGCGGGTGATGCCGCGGTCTTGCAGGCCGTCGCCATCGGTGAGCCATTTCTTGGCGATCGAGGTGGTCAGCAGCGGCCAGTCGGTCTTGCTGTCGATCCATTTGGCGATGTCATCGCGAAGTGCGCGTTGTTTGAGGTAAAGGTGTTTGGTTTCGCGCACCTCAAGATCGGTGGAGCCGGAGATGGCAGAGCGCGGGTTGATCAGATCGGTCGGATCAAGCTGTTTGGTGCAGTTTTCGCATTGATCGCCGCGGGCGCGGTCATAACCGCAATTGGGGCAGGTGCCTTCGATGTAGCGGTCGGGCAAGAAGCGGTTGTCGGTGATGGAAAAGACCTGTTTTTCGCTGACCTCTTCGATGAGGCCATTATCGGCCAGACGCCCGGCGAAATGCTGGGTCAGGGCGTGGTTGCGCGCACTGGAGGAGCGGCCGAAATGGTCGAACGACAGCCCGAAGCCCTTGGCGATATCGGATTGGATCTGCCACATCTGGGCGCAGTAATCGGCCACGGGCATGTCTGCCTTGGCGGCGGCAAGTTCGGCGGGGGTGCCATGTTCATCGGTGGCGCAGATGAACATCACCTCATGGCCGCGCGCACGGGCATAGCGGGCGTATAGGTCGGCGGGCAGTTGGCTGCCCACAAGATTGCCCAGATGTTTGATGCCGTTGATATAGGGGATCGCCGAGGTGATCAGAATTCGGGCCATAGCCACGCGCCTTTCGTCAGTGTTGGCGCTGATTTAGCGGGTTCGGGGCGGAAGGGCCAGAGGGTTGCGCGCAAGCTAAAGCAAAACGCTGCGGATCGCCCAGGCGATCAGCCCAAGGGCCGCGGTGCTGGCAAGCCAGATGCCGATGAACCAAAGCGCGCGCGACAGGGGGCGGGGCAGTTGCATCAATGATAGCCCGCGTCCGGGTCAACCTTGCCGCGAAAGACCCAGTAGCTATAGGCGGTATAGGCCAAGATGAGGGGCATAAGGGCAAGGGTGCCGATGAGGGTGAAGAGGAGGCTTGAGTGGGGGGCTGCGGCTTCGGATATGGTCAGGGAGGGCGGGACGATATGGGGGTAAAAGCTGACGCCGATGCCGATGAAGCATAAGATGAAGAGGGCTTGCGCGGACAAGAAAGGTGCAAGGTCGCGGCCCTCATTCAGCCCGGTGATCAGGCGCCATGCGGCCAGTGCGGTCAGCAGCGGCACCGGAAGTGTAAGGACTATGCCGGGCCAGGCAAACCAGCGGGTAAAATAGACCGGATCCAAAAACGGGGTGGCGAGGCTGACCACTGCGATGAAGGCAAGTGTCGCAAAGGCCAGCGGGCGGGCCTGACGGCGGGTGCGGTCTTGCAAGGGCCCTGTTGTCTTGAGCACAAGCCACGTGGCCCCCAAAAGCGCGTAGCCGGTCACCACCGCAAAGCCGGTCAGTACGGAAAAGGGGGTAAGCCAGTTCCACCAGCTGCCGTCATAGGCGCGGTCGGTCATGCTGATGCCTTGAACCAGCGCGCCAAGGGCGATGCCTTGCATGAAGGCTGCGGTGAAAGAGCCGCCGAAGAACGCCGCCTCCCACAAGGATTTCCAGCGTTTGGTGCGGCCGCGAAATTCAAACGCCACGCCGCGAAAGACCAGAGCCAGAAGCATCAGCGTGATCGGCACATAAAGGGCGGGCATTACCACCGCATAGGCCAAGGGAAAGACCGCAAACAACCCGCCCCCACCCAGCACCAGCCAGGTTTCATTGCCGTCCCAGATGGGGGCGATGGAATTCATCATCACGTCGCGGTCGCGCGCCTTGGGGTGCAGCGGGAACAAGATGCCGATGCCAAGATCAAAGCCGTCAAGCACCACATAGGCAAGCACGGCAAAGGCGATGATACCGGCCCAGATGAAAGGCAGATCAATGGGCATGGGCGTGACCTTCATGCGGGGTTGGGGGTGCAGACATGAGCCGGAAAAGATAAAAGATCCCGGCGCCAAAGACGAAGAAATAAACGATTATGAAGGCCAAAAGCGATGCCGCAACGGCAGGCGCCGCGACCGGGCCGATGGAGTCTGCGGTGCGCATCAGGCCGTAGACGGTGAAGGGCTGGCGGCCAACCTCGGTTGTGATCCAGCCGGCAAGCAGCGCCACAAAACCCGATGGCCCCATCAAAAGGGCGGCACGGTGCAGCCAGGGTGCCGCATAAAGGCGGCGGCGCGCCCTTGCCCAAAGGCTCCAGACTCCAAGGCCGAGCATGGCGAAACCAAGCCCCACCATTACCCGAAAGCTGTAAAACACCACCGCGACCGGCGGCTGATCGGCAAGCGGCACCGTATCCAGCCCGGCCAGCGGCGCGTTGAGGTCATGCTTCAGGATCAGGCTGGAGAGCTTTGGTATTTCAACGGAATAATCAACCCGCCGGGTTTCGGAATTGGGGATGCCGAACAAAATCAGCGGCGCACCATCGGGGTGGCTTTGGTAATGCCCTTCCATCGCCATAACCTTGACGGGCTGATGTTCCAGCGTGTTGAGCCCGTGCAGATCGCCCGCGACAATCTGCATGGGGGCCACCAAGGCCGCCATCCACATGGCCATCGAAAACATCAGCCTTGCCGGGGCATTGCCGCTGTTGCGCAAAAGGTGCCACGCCCCCACGGCCCCGACGGCAAAGGCGGTGGACAGGAAAGCCGCCAGCACCATATGGACAAGGCGGTAGGGGAATGAGGCGGTGAAGATGATCGCCCACCAATCCTCGGGCACGAATTGTCCGGCGGCGTTGATGCTGTGGCCCGCAGGGGTCTGCATCCAGGAATTGACCGCAATAATCCATGTGGCCGACATCAGCGTGCCAAAGGCCACCATGGCGGTTGCAAACATATGCGCGCCATTGCCAACCTTTTCGCGGCCAAAAAGCATGATGCCCAAAAAGCCCGCCTCAAGAAAGAAGGCCGACAGGACCTCATAGGCCATCAGGGGGCCGATTACCGGCCCGGCGCGGTCGGAAAACACCGACCAATTGGTGCCGAACTGATAAGACATGACGATGCCCGAGACGACCCCCATGCCAAAGGCCACCGCGAAGATCCGTTTCCAGTAGTCGAAAAGCGTGCGGTAGACCGCGCGCCCGGTCCAGAGCCAAAGCGCGTTCAAGACCGCAAGGAAGCTGGCAAGGCCGATGGAAAAGGCCGGAAAGACGATGTGAAAGGATATGGTGAACGCGAATTGCAAGCGGGCGAGGAACTCTGCAGTCAGGTAGTCTTGCATGTCTGGCACCTTCTGGTTGAGCCAAAGCTAGGCACGCGGCGGGGCCAGGACAAGCGCGGTACGATGTGCAAATCGTCGCAGCTTTGCCGGGGGCGGTGGGGCGCGGCCCTTGCTTTCGGGCGAAGCGCCAAAGGCTATTGAACGGATATCCCTAAGACGCTTTGGATCATTTCAGCCGGGCACCGCCAATTGGTCATGGTCTGCGCTGCTTCTTGTGCTGGCATTTTGCGAAAATTATCAACAGTCACAATGTTTTGCTCAAACCGAACCAGCCCGATCACGTTCTTTTCTGGAAGCTCCCACAACATGAAGCCACAAATCATGGTATCGGGAACCTCCGCCGGGCCTGAAAAATCGACTGCGGCCAGCAGGTTTTCTTCTTGGTAATACGTCAGGCCATGAACAGTATATCGCTGCGTTTTTCCAGCAAGGTCAATTGCTTGTCGGCGCGTGCTTCGCCAATCATCCACAGATGCGGTTTTTGCCAACCGGTCAGACATGAATGCGCGTTCGGTCGCAAAATCCTCTTTCACGATTTGATCGAGGAATGCCTCAGAAACAGTCGCGACCAATTGCGTTGTCTGGTCGCTGGGTTGAACTTGCGCTTGGGCGGACACAGACAATGAGAACAACCATGCAAGCATAAGGTATAATTTCGTCACGTTAAGCTCTCCGACGCAATCATTCACGCGATAGCAGACTATTTTCCGTAGCAGGTTGGCTACGGAAATATCTTGGTGGAATTGTGACGGATGCGGGTTTGTTATTTTCCCGGGCAACGGCAGGTTTGTCCGGATACCGATGTTTCAGCCGACAAGTTGCTGCTTGGTGCGCAAATGGCCATTCCGACGGGCCGTGCTGCGGGCTATGTCTGGCGAAGGCCGCGGGGGCAGGGGCTTTGGCTGTTGTGAAAGACGGGTTGGTGGCCTTTATTTTGTAGCCTCAGGGCCCCTAGATCGGGATGTTGCTGGCCGGTTGTCGGTTCGGGCATTTTCGTCTTACGGCCGCGCGGGCTTTGTGCGGCAAGGTTATTGCGCAGGCTGCGTTTGACCTGTCCGTCCGTCAGGCATTGTCGCGCCAGAGGGCCATTCAAAGCATCAGCATGGGGCGAAGGCGCGTGCGCGGCGCGCAATAATTTCAGGGTCTTACGGGGTAAATTGCGCAGCACCATCGGGCCCAGATACAAGGATTCCGTCATGCAGCCGTTGGCACGTACCACCTCATGCCGGTCACAGGAAAAATGGAGCCAGCGCATCACAGCCTTACCGCGCATGAAGCGGATTTTGGGCAATGATGTAAGCGATTTCGCCGGTACAAAAACCTCGCATTCGAAATGGTCCTCCAACTGGCCGGCCGCGCCAACAATTATGCGGTGATGCGGCGAAACGATCAGATCATTGTCGGGCAGCCCGGTTGCCAAGGCGCCGGCCTGGATCAAAACCGGATAGGCGTCGGCGCTTGCATCTTCGAGGGGGGTTGTTGCGTCCCAGATCCAGCGGATCGCTTGCGCGCCATTATCCGCCGTCCATATCAGATCGCCGACACAGAGCTGTTCGACAAGGCGCAGGCCAAGCGGTGTATCGATCATCGTGCCCGGGGCGTAACAGGCCGGGATGGAGCCTTTGTTGGCGGTGGATTGCGCATAATAGGTTGCGCCGCCATCATCGGATTGCAACGTCTCACCAGTAAATCCCGCGCTGGTGCTGGAGGTTCCATCTGCCGGGCCTTCTATGGCCGTGACGGTATAGCCTTGCCAGGAAATGAACTGCAGGACGGTGCCATTGTCATCGACCAAGGCAATCGCGTCATTTGGATAGAAAGTCCCCGTCGGATCCCCGCCGGAATCAAAACCGGGCGTGGATTGATCCACGACATAGACGTCCTGACCAGCGAAGGTTCCGGTATAGGATCCGAGTGAAACGGTACCATAGATTGTCCCGTTCGCTTGGTAGAATACCAACGAATAGTTCGATACATCAGTGCCGGTCGGAACGGCTATCTCGACAAATTCTTTGTCGGAGGTTCCATAATAGTCAAGCTCTGAGATGTAGCCGGGCATGACGTGTTCCTTGATTTGAAGGAACAATCAACATTTTCGGTTTAAGGAATCGGAAATTCCGCCGTTCCGGTTGGCTGCTGAATGCTTAAAATTGGCGGAAGCCCTTTGGTCGACGCGGTCGTTTCAACCGTTCAGGGTTGGCGGCGAAAGGTGGCTGCAGCCCTGAATGCGCCCCAAAGGTTGGCGCAGAAGGGGGTGATAACTGGGTTGACTGGCATTCCATATTTCCTATATTCATGAAATATGGAATCACTTTTGACAGACCGCCTTTCAACCCTCAGCCATCCGCAGCGGATGGGGGTGTTCCGGCTGCTGATGCGGCGCTGTCCGGATGAAGTGCCGGCGGGCGAAATTGCGGGGGCTTTGGCGATCAAGGACAGTACGGCATCGGCCTATCTGTCGGCGCTGACCCAAGCGGGCCTGATCTTGCAGCGCCGCGATGGAACCCGGCTGCTATATGCCGTCAACCTGACGGCGGCCAGTGAAGTTATAGCAGGGTTGTTCGTTGATTGTTGTCGCGGGCGGGCCGATCTTTGCCCGCC